>DAIOWL010000532.1:2863-5314 GCA_036758545.1 Streptosporangiaceae bacterium
TGCTGCATGACCGAGGCGGCGAGGCTCTGCCATGGCGCCGAGGTCCCGGCCGGCATCGAGGCCGCCAGCTGAACCGGGTCCGGATGGCTGAGCAGGTGGAACACCGGGCCGCCGGCCAGCAGGAACGCGGGACCCGCCCGTCCGGCCTCGGCCAGCCGCAGGAGCGCGTCATCCAGGCAGAGGCCGGCCGGCAGGTCCTGCACGGTGAACGCGGCCTTGGCCAGCTCGGCGGCGCGCTCCGGCGGCAGGCCGGGCAGCACCCGGTGGATGGCGCCCAGCCGGGGCGGGTAGGCGGCCGAGTCGACCAGGAACGCCAGCCCGTAGTCCCACGGTCCCGTGCCCAGGCCGGCCGCGCGCATCTCGGCCTGCAGTTGCAGGTAGGCCGCGTACCGGTGGTGCCCGTCGGCGATCAGCGCCCGGCGGCCGGACAGGTCGGCGGCGATCGCGGCCTGCTCGCCGGGATCGCCTAGCCGCCACAGCCGGTGGGTGATGCCGTCCTCGGTGGTGATCGCCACCAGCGGTGTCCGTTCGTCCGCGACCCGGTCCATGACCTCGGTGGCCGTCGGCATGGCCTCGGTGTCCGTGGCGTCGGGGAACTGCCCGCCGTCGTAGATGAGGAAGATCGGCTCCAGGTTCGCCTGCGTTGCCGCCATCAGCTCACGCCGGCCGGCGACCAGGCCCGGCATGACGTTCTCGTGCGGGAGGATGCCCGCCGATTCCGGTGAGCCGAGGCGGACCAGGCCGATAATGCCGCGCTGGAGCAAGGAGGGGCCCGATCCAGGCAGGCGCTGCTCGTAGATGTAGAGCGCGGCCATCCGGTCCCGGATGAGCACGCCCGCCGACAGCCACTCGCGCAGCAGGCCCGCCGCGGTCTTGTACGCGTCGGCGGCCTGGCCTGGCAGGATGAGACGGACCACGTTGTGCGGGTCCGCCGCCCTGAGCTGGTCGAGAATGCCGCCGTTAATCACGTCGTACGGTGGGGACGTGACGTTTGCGATACCGCTTACCCGGTCACGGGCATAACGGATGCCGCGGAAGGGTGCCAGCACGAGGCCGGAACCAGAGTCGGACGGAAGGGTCTGCACACCATGTCAAAAGGATCAGCAGCTAGCG
This sequence comes from Streptosporangiaceae bacterium, assembly GCA_036758545.1. Lineage (GTDB taxonomy): Bacteria > Actinomycetota > Actinomycetes > Streptosporangiales > Streptosporangiaceae > Palsa-504. The sequence continues at coordinate 3,977 of DAIOWL010000532.1, forward strand.
GGGATTCCCATCGGGAAGAAAACGTCCCTGGCCAGCCCCTTCCGGGAGGTTCTGCGGACGACGTGCACGCCTGGTATCGCCGGGGCATGGACCTGCTCGGCCGGGGCAGCCCGGCGGCCGCTGCCCAGGTCCTGCAGCGCGCCGCCGCGGCCGAGCCCGGGTCCCGTAGCGTCCGGGAGGCCCTGGCCCGGGCCCAGTTCGACGCGGGCCGGTACGAGGAGGCGGCGGACAACTTCCGGGTGATCGTCGAGGCCAGCCCGTCGGACGACTACGCGAACTTCGGCCTCGGGCTCGCCCTGGCCCGGACCGGGAACCACGCCGCCGCAGCCGAGTATCTCGCGCTGGCCGCCGCCATGCGCCCCGACGATCCCCACTACACCGAGGCCCTGCGTTCGGTGCGGGCCACGCTGCGGGCCAGGAAAACGGCCGAGGAGGGGACCGAATGACCGAGGGCCTGCAGGGCCTGCAGGGCCTGCGGCCGCGCGGCAGCCAGGAACCCCTCGATACCGTCTACGACGTCGCCCTGCTTGACCTGGACGGTGTGGTTTACCTGGGCGGCACGGCCATCCCCGGCGCGGCCGAGGCGCTGCGCAAGGCCGACGCGGCAGGCATGCGGCTGGCGTACGTGACCAACAACGCCTTCCGCACCCCGGCCGCTATCGCGGCGCTGCTGACCGGCTTCGGCGCGCCGGCGTCGCCGCAAGACGTCGTGACCTCCGCCCAGGCCGCCGCCCGGCTGCTGGCCGAACGTCTCCCCGCAGGCGCGCCGGTCCTGGTCATCGGCGGTAGCGGCCTGCGGATGGCGTTGCGCGAGCGCGGCCTGCGCCCGGTCAGCACCGCCGCGGACGAGCCGCAGGCTGTCGTCCAGGGCTATTCGCCCGACGTGAGCTACTCGATGCTGGCCGAGGGTGGCCTCGCGGTGGCGGCCGGGGCGCTGTTCGTAGCGTCCAACGGCGATCTCACGCTGCCCAGCCGGCGCGGGCGCCAGCCGGGCAACGGGGCGCTGATCCAGGTGGTGGCGACGGCGACCGGCGTGCAGCCGCTGGTGGCGGGCAAGCCGGAACCCCCGCTGCACCACGAATCGGTGCTGCGAACCGGCGCCAGGCATCCGCTCGTGGTCGGCGACCGGCTGGACACCGACATCGAGGGCGCCCACCGGGTCGGGACGGACAGCATGCTCGTGCTCACCGGGGTCAGCGGCCCGGCCGAAGCCGTGGCCGCGCCGCCGTCGCAGCGCCCCACCTACCTGGCCGAGGACCTGACCGGCCTGCTCGAGCCGCATCCGGAGATCAGCGTGGAAGACGGCGCGTTCGGCTGCCGGGGCTGGACGGCCCGCAT
>DAIOWL010000533.1:0-5313 GCA_036758545.1 Streptosporangiaceae bacterium
CGCCGGGGCCGCCGCCGCCGTGCGGGATGCAGAACGTCTTGTGCAGGTTCAGGTGCGAGACGTCGGCACCGAAGGCCGGCAGGGTGGCCACCCCGACCAGCGCGTTGAGGTTCGCCCCGTCGATGTACACCTGGCCGCCCGCCGCGTGCACGGCCGCGCAGATGTCGCTGACGTTCTGCTCGTAGACGCCGGCCGTGGACGGGTAGGTGATCATGATCGCCGCGATGCGGCCCTCGTGCGCCTCCAGCTTGGCCTGCAGGTCGCCGGCGTCGACGGCGCCGCTAGCGTCGCACTTGACCACCGCGACGCGCAGACCGGCCAGCACGGCGCTGGCCGCGTTAGTGCCGTGTGCCGACTCCGGGATCAGGCAGACGTCGCGTTCCTGCTGTCCCTGGGAGGCGTGGTAGCCGCGGATGGCGAGCAGGCCGGCCAGCTCGCCCTGGGAGCCGGCGTTCGGCTGGACCGAGACGGCGTCGTAGCCGGTGAGCCGGGCCAGCCGGAGCTCGAGCGACTCGATCAGCTCCAGGTAGCCGCCCGCCTGGGAGGCCGGGGCGAACGGGTGCATGCCGGCGAACCCGGGCCAGCTGATGGGCTCCATCTCGGCCGCCGCGTTCAGCTTCATCGTGCACGAGCCGAGCGGGATCATCGACCGGTCGAGGGCGATGTCGAAGTCCGCCAGCCGCCGCAGGTAGCGCAGCATCGAGGTCTCGCTGCGGTGCTCGCTGAACACCGGGTGGGTCAGGTAGGACGAGGTGCGCCGCAGCGCGCCCGGCAGCGCGCCGTCCGGCTCGGAGAGTTCCACGTCCGCGGGGTCTTCCACGAAGCAGAGGGCGGCCACGAGGGCCCGCAGCTGGTCGTCGGTGGTGGTCTCGTCGCAGCTGACCTGCAGGGCATCGTCCGGCGCCAGGTAGAGGTCGTACCCGGCGACCCTCGCACGTTCCAGGGCGTGAGCCGCCTCGTCGCGTCCGCCCGCGAAGACGATCCGGATCGTGTCGAAGAAATCACCCAGGCTCGTTCGGTGCCCGTAGCCGCGCAGCGTCGCGGCCAGCACCGCGGCGCTACGGTGCACGCCCCGTGCGATGGCCGCCAGCCCGTCCGAGCCGTGGTACGCGGCGTACATAGCCGCGGTCACGGCCAGCAGGACCTGCGCCGTGCAGATGTTGCTCGTCGCCTTTTCCCGGCGGATGTGCTGCTCGCGGGCCTGCAGCGCGAGCCGGTAGGCGGGGCGGCCGTCGGCGTCCACCGACACCCCGACCAGCCGGCCGGGCAGCTGGCGCTTCAGCGCGTCGCTGACCGCGATGTAGCCCGCGTGCGGGCCGCCGAACCACAACGGCACGCCGAAGCGCTGGGTAGACCCCACCGCGATGTCGGCGCCCGCCTCGCCGGGCGGCCGGAGCAGGGTCAGCGCGAGCAGGTCGGCAGCCACCGCGACCAGCGTCCCCGCCGCGTGCGCCGCCTCGATCAGCGGCGCGGGGTCGCGGATGACCCCGGAGGCGCCGGGGAACTGCAGCAGCACGCCGAACAGGTCATCGCCCTGCCTGGTGATGGCCTCTTGCGTGACCGGCTCGACCACCAGGTGGATGCCGAGTGGTTCGGCCCGGGTGCGGAGCACCGCCAGCGTCTGCGGCAGGCAGTCGGCGTCCGCGAGAAAAACGTGACCCTTGCGGGTAGCACGCCGCGCCAGCGTCATGGCCTCGGCGGCCGCGGTCGCCTCGTCGAGCAGCGACGCGCCGGCCCAGGGCAGCCCGGTCAGGTCGGCCACCATGGTCTGGAAGTTCAGCAGGGCCTCCAGCCGGCCCTGGGAGATCTCCGGCTGGTACGGGGTGTACGCCGTGTACCAGGCGGGGTTCTCCAGCACGTTGCGGCGGATCACGGCCGGGGTGATCGTGTCGTAGTAGCCCAGGCCGATCATCGGGGTGAGCAGCTGGTTCCGCCCGGCCATCCGGCGCAGCTCGGCCAGCGCCCCGGTCTCGGTCAGCGGATCGGGCAGGTGCAGATCGGCCGGGGGTGTCCCGTCCGGCAGGGCGGCGGCGGTGAGCTCGTCGAGCGAGGAATAGCCCAGGCTGCTGAGCATCTGCCGCTGCTCGGCTGGTGTCGGGCCGATGTGACGAACGGCGAAGTCTGCCATGGAGAGCCTCCCGGACGAGCGCGGTCGCTGGCTCCCCGTCTGTCACGGCGCCCGGGCAAGCTCGGTCACCGCTTCAGAGATGCCTATCCCGCCCGGTTCGTGTGCCTGAGAGGTTCCGGGGATGTTGCCCCTTCGGCGCCCGCGGTTATGCGGAGACTCTCCCGGCCGGTGTCGTCAGCATCTGCGATCTTACCTGAGCCCGGCCCAGATGGTGGGACCCGCCGCTAACCCATCTCAGCTCGTGCGACGCAGGCGCCGCTTGGCCAGGTCGTCCTGGAATCCCGCTCCGCCGGGCGGCACCGCGACGAGCCCGTCCTCGGCCCGGACCGCGGGCATCGCGGCCAGATCGCCCTCGACCTCGCGCCAGACCTTGCCGAGCGCGATGCCGAACACGCCCTGGCCGCCTTGCAGCAGGTCGACCACCTCGTCGGTGGAGGTGCACTCGTAGACGCTGACCCCGTCGCTCATCAGCGTCACCTGGGCCAGGTCAGCGCTGCCCCGGTCGCGCAGGTGCTGCACCGCGGCCCTGATCTGCTGCAGCGAGATGCCCGTGTCCAGCAGCCGCTTGACCACCTTGAGCACGAGGATGTCACGGAAGCTGTACAGCCGCTGCGAGCCGGACCCGTGGGCGGCGCGGACGCTGGGCTCGACCAGCCCGGTACGGGCCCAGTAGTCGAGCTGGCGGTAGGTGATGCCAGCGGCGGAACAGGCGGTCGGCCCCCGGTACCCGATCTCATCGGAATCGACATCGGGGTGACCGGACGCGCCGGCCTCCTGCGGGGCGCTGGGGCCGCCGGAAACGCCGGGAACCTCGCTGTCGTCAAACAGGGTGCCCTGCGAGCCGTCGTCACCCCTAGTCACCGCCACGCCCACCTCCACGGGAGCTGACTACCCACGGTACTCGCACCGTAAGCCGCCGCATGCAGTGGCGTCAACGACCGCGCGCGGCGAGTCGCGACATTCCGGGGCCCCCGTGACATATCAGGGCGCATGAGGATTCCGCAGCCGGTCAGGTAGCCCGGCCGAAGTCCTCGGGCGAGATGGTGTCGAGGAACTCCCTGAACTTCTCGACTTCCGTCTCGTTGTCTTCCGGCTCCTCCGGGATGGCCACGCCCGCCTCGTCCAGGATTTCCTCGCTGGCGAAGATCTGCGCGCCGGTGCGCAGCGCCAGCGCGATCGAGTCGGACGGCCGCGCGCTGACCTCGGCGCCGTTGGAGAAGACCAGGTCCGCGTAGAAGATCCCGTCCCGCAGCGCGGTGATGTTCACCGTGCGGAGCTGGACGTTCAGCACCTCGAGCACGTCACGGAACAGATCGTGTGTCAGCGGGCGAAGGGAAACCATGCCCTGCTGGGCGAAGGCGATCGCCGTTGCCTCGACCGCTCCGATCCAGATGGGCAGGTACCTGTCGCCCTGCGCCTCCTTGAGCAAGACAATGGGGCTGTTCGATGGCATCTCGACCCGGACGCCGATGACCTCCATCTGCCGCACTACAGCTCCGTCCTCACGTGCCTGGGGGAACCTCTGCTGGCCACCACTCCCTTTGCCAAGGTACACCCGTAATCGCCCGGAGGCCGACCGCAGCCCCCCGGCTGCGGGGTCGGCCGCGTCCGGAGCGGGGCCGGATCCGGCCTGACCCGAGGCTCCTGGAGCCTCGAACTCGAAGACGCGGGCGTGCAGCGGCGCCGAGGCGAGCCCGGCTTCGCCGAGAGCTGATTCGACCAGCGTCGCGTGCAGCCGCAAGGTCAGGTCGGCGATCTGCCAGGCGGTCCTGGCCGCCGCGTCCCGCGCGCCCGGGCCGCGCTGCCGCAGCTGGGGCGCTATCACCTGCTCGACCAGGTTGGCCGCCCGGTCGGCCGCCGCCTTGACCGGACGCAGGTGCCTGGCCTGCACGCCGTACTGGCGCAGTGCGGCCAGGGCCCGGGCCACCGCCAGCGCGTCCGCGCCGTACTGCCGGCCGACCCGTCGGATCAGCCCGTAGTCCTCGAGCTCGGTCAGCTCGGCGTCGCTGATCTCGGCGGCGTCGAGCAGCTGGCGGCGGGTCATGTCAGCCGGTGACCGGCCCGCCGGGGACTGGCCGTCGGCACCTTCCTCCCCGTCGGCAAGGCGCTCCCTGATCACTCGCAGCGGCAGGTAGGAGTCCCGCTGCATGGTCAGGATGTACCGCAGCCGCTCGATGTCGGCCGCGGAGAACCGCCGGTACCCGGAGCGGGACCTGGCCGGCTCGATCAGCCCCTCGGCCTCCAGGAACCGGATCTTGGACGTGCTGATGTCCGGGAATTCCGGCTGGAGCTGAGCGAGCACCTCGCCGATGCCGAACTGACCGCGCGCGGACTGCTCGCTCATGCGTAGTCCTGGGCGCCCCTGCCGCGGCGGTCGGCGGACGGCGTCGAAGGGCCCGGGCCGAGATCCTGGCTGGTCAGGAACAGCAGCCGGAACTTGCCGATCTGCACCTCGTCCCCGCCGGTCAGCTCGGCCTCCTCGATCCGCTCCCGGTTCACGTAGGTCCCGTTGAGGCTGCCCACGTCGCGCACGGTGAACCGGGCGCCCTCCCGGTAGAACTCGGCGTGCCGCCGGGACACGGTCACGTCGTCGAGGAAGATGTCGCTGTCCGGATGGCGGCCCGCGGTCGTCAGCTCGCCGTCGAGCCGGAACCGGCTGCCCGCGTTGGGCCCGCGCATGACCAGCAGCAGGGCGCTGCCGGGCGGCAGCGCGCCGAACGACGCCGAATCGGGGAACAGGTCGTCACCGAGGTCGTCGTCGGTGCGGCCCAGCGAGATCGTCGAGGTGGTCTCGCCCGGGCGCTCCGGGGCGCCCCCGGCGGGGTAGCCGCCGGTCCCGCCGGGAACAGCCGGCAACCCTGATCCGGCCGGCATCCCTGACCCGGGGGGCACCGGCGCGGTCAGCTGGGTCCCGCAGTACGAGCAGAATCTGGCCCCGTCGGGATTCGGCCGGCCGCACCTGGCGCAGTAGACCCGTGGCATGGCTCCGCTCGGCCTCCCCTGGTCGTACTCATCGTCTTCGAGCGATCCAGCCCACGGTACGCGAGAGGAGGCGGGGCGGTCCATGCGCCACGCGAACAGCCCGCGCCGTCCGCGCCGGCTGTTTTCTTCGCGACGCTTCCGCCACACCGCTTCTCACCTCCGCCGTGCACCCGCGCCATGCACTTCTGCCTGCCGGGCCCGTA
>DAIOWL010000534.1:0-1785 GCA_036758545.1 Streptosporangiaceae bacterium
CGTTCATGCTCCGCCGCCTGAAGACCGACAAGACGATCATCTCCGACCTGCCGGAAAAGCAGGAGATGAAGGTCTGGTGCAACCTCACCGCCGAGCAGGCCAGCCTGTACCAGGCCACGGTCACCGACATGCTCAGCCGCATCGAGGAGGCCACCGACGACATCAGCCGCCGCGGCCTGGTGCTGGCCACCATGGCCAAGCTCAAGCAGGTGTGCAACCACCCGGCTCACCTGCTCGGCGACGGCTCCCGGCTGTCCGGCCGGTCCGGCAAGCTGGCCCGGCTCGAGGAGATCTGCGACGAGATCGTGGCCGAGGGCGACAAGGCGCTGTGCTTCACCCAGTACGCCGAGTTCGGCCGGATGCTGCAGCCGCACCTGGCGGCCAGGCTCGGCTGCCCGGTGCTGTTCCTGCACGGCGGCACGACCAAGAAACAGCGGGACGCGATGGTCGCCGGCTTCGCCGAGCTGGATGAGCCCGCCCTGTTCCTGCTGTCGCTCAAGGCGGGCGGCACCGGGCTCAACCTGACCGCGGCGAACCACGTGATCCACGTCGACCGGTGGTGGAACCCGGCGGTGGAGGACCAGGCCACGGACCGGGCGTTCCGCATCGGCCAGCGCCGGAACGTCCAGGTCCGCGCGTTCGTCTGCGTCGGCACCCTGGAGGAGCGGATCGACGCCATGATCGAGGAGAAGAAGGCGCTGGCCGAGCAGATCGTCGGCACCGGCGAAGGCTGGCTGACCGAGCTGTCCACCGAGGACCTGCGGTCCGTCCTCACGCTATCGGCCGACGCGGTGAGCGAATGAGCGGGCGCTGGGAGGACTGGCCGCCCGCCAGGCCGATCCGGGTGGACGGCGGGATCAGGGCGCGGAGTAAGCGCGGCGCGATCGGCGAGCAGTGGTGGTCGCGGCGGTTCATCAGCGTGCTGGAGTCGTACGGGATGAGCGGCCGGCTGGCCCGGGGCCGCAGCTACGCCCGGGCCGGGCAGGTGCTCGACTTCGAGCTGTCCCAGGGCAAGGTCACCGCCCGGGTGCAGGGGTCGCGGGTGCGCCCGTACCAGGTCCGGATCGGGGTCCTGCCGCTGACCACCGCGCAGTGGCGGCGGGTACAGGACCGCCTGGCCAGCCAGGCGCTGTTCCGGGCCAAGCTGCTCGCCGGCGAGATGCCGCGCGAGATCGAGGAGGTGTTCGCCGAGTGCGGCACGCCGCTGTTCCCGCGCTCGCCCGCTGACCTGGACATGCACTGCAGCTGCCCGGACTGGGAGGTGCCGTGCAAGCACCTGGCCGCGGTCTGCTACGTGCTGGCCGAGGAGTTCGACCGCGACCCGTTCGGCATGCTGGCCTGGCGTGGCAAGGCCAGGGACGAGCTGCTCGCCGCGCTGCGCCAGATCCAGGCGGCCTCGGGCCAGGCCGGCCCGGGTCAGGTCGGCCCGGGGCAGGAGGCGGCGGGTGGCCCGGCGGATCAGGGTTTCAGCCCGGCGCGGCCCGGAACCCTGATCCTGGACGTGCCCGGCCCGCCGCTGGAAGAGTGCCTGGACGGATTCTGGTCGCCCGGGCTGAGCCCGGCCCGGCTGCGGGCGCTGGCCACCGCGCCGGACACCGCAGCCCCCGGCCTGCTGCTGCGCATGTTCCCCCCGCCGCCGGTCACGGTCAGACGCCAGGACCTAGCCGACGTGCTGGCCCCCGCCTACCAGCGGCTCGGCGCGGACGACGCTGGCGGCGCGGACGACACAACCGGCGTGTGACATCGTGCCGATTGGGCCGGGCGAGGATCCTTTCCACCGAACGG
>DAIOWL010000534.1:1795-5306 GCA_036758545.1 Streptosporangiaceae bacterium
GTACCAGCGGCTCGGCGCGGACGAGGCCGGCGACGCCGATGGCTCCGGGGGACCCGCCTAAGGGGAAAAACCACCCACCGAGGGCTACCGCTCGGCAGGCTAGTTCCTAATAGGTAGCCCCGGCGAGTGCCTGACGTGGCGCACGTGGTTTACCTGGTACGGGTGGGCTGCGTGGGAACTACCGCGAACCGGTACGTTGTGACATCGCGCCGCATACAACCGGCACGTTGTGACATCGTGCCGGTCGGCTGGGCGACAGATCCTTCTCGCCGAACGGGTCGGCCATCTGCCGATGCACCACAGCGCGCACCGGCAACAGAAGACGCACGAGCGCCACCGAGCCGGTCCGCATGCCGCCGCGAGAACCACGGCAATGCCACATCGCGGTGCACCTGACCACGGCGATGTCACATTGCGGTGGTCCGGAGTCGGCCGGGGCTGCCTAGTTCTGCGCGCCGCCGGTCGGGGCCCAGACCCGGAGCATGGCCTCGGGCAGGCCCCACCAGCCCAGCGCGGTCAGCCGCTCGTCGTCGTCGATCGCGCCGAGCACCCGCCACAGCGAGGTCACGGGCAGGAACAGGCTTTCCATGGTGAGGTCGTCGTACTCGTCGTCATCGGAGAGGTAGAAGCGGTCGGCCTCGTCGTCGAGCTCGCCAGGCTCGTCCGCCTCGCCAGGCTCGTCCGCCTCGCCGGGATCGCCGCCGTCCGGGTCTTCGGGGTCCTCCGGGTCGTAGTCGCGCACGTAGCCGGCCAGGCTGGCGGCTGACGCGGCGGTGCCAGGACCGCCCTCGGCGAGCGCGGTGATCGCCGCCAGCCAGTCGAAATGGTCGATGGCGCAGATGGCGGCGAGTTCGCTTTCCGCCTCGTCGGACTCATCGTCACCGGCGTCAGGAGCGCCCCAGTCGTCGGTTCCCTGCGGGGACGCCACGCCCGCGGCCAGTCGCAGCCACAGCTCGGTGTCGTCGGCCGGCAGCTCGCCCGGGCGCAGCCCGCTGCACTCGATCAGCAGCGCGCCGGGCCAGCCCGGCCGGGCGATGTCCTGGCGCAGCCGGTCGCTGGCCCGGCGCAGGTCCTCCACCGGCAGCGGCCGGTCACCGACCCGGTCGAGCAGGGCCCGGGCCGCGGCCAGCGCGTCGGCGTCGGCGGCGTCCCACTCGGCCAGGAACTCCTCGTCCTTCTCGTCCAGCAGCTCGTCCATCGGCACCCGGCCGTCGGGCAGCGCCGAGGTCATCCACCGTTCCTGCAGCTCGATGTACGCCTGGCAGGCGGCAGGATCGGCCGCGGCCAGCAGGTCGGGGTCGATCTCGCCCGCGGCGAGCCGCTCCTCGAGGTGGCTGACCAGCCTGGTGTGCATCTCCGCGGCGAGCTGACTGCGCTCGGACAGATCGTCCCAGACGTGCAGCCCGATGATCCCGTTCGGCTCGGTCCCGGTGGCTTCCAGCCACGTCCGGACGTCTCCCACCGTGGCCACGCCGTCGCTGATCTTCTGCAGGATGGCTTCCGCGGATGTCCAGAACACCGCGGATAGCGGGTTGCCGGCCGCGAGCAGCCCCCGCCGGAGGCCGGGCAGCGAGCCCAGCGCTTCTTCCGATGGTGCCGTAAGCAGCGCGAGCGCCACGTCACGCCTGGTCAATGCGCTAAGCGGCCGGCCCGCCAGGTCGGCCACCCGGTCAGCTTCAGAGTTCACGCCTCGCAGCGTACGCCTGTTGGCTCGGCAGTGCAGACCCGAGCGGCCCACGAATCCGGGGCCACCCGCGGGCTGGGCGTCCCCGCGGACCCGGGTGCCACCGCGGGGCTCAGAGGACCTCGCGGCCGCCCAGGTAGGGCCGCAGCACCTCGGGCACCCGCACCTGCGCCTCGCTGGTCTGGAAGTTCTCCACCAGCGCGGCGAGGATCCGCGGCGTGGCCACCGCGGTGTTGTTCAGGGTGTAGGCGAACCGCACCGTGCCGTCCGTGTCGCGGTAGCGCACGTTGGCCCGCCGGGCTTGCCAGTCGTGCAGCGACGAGCAGCTGTGCGTCTCGCGGTACGCGCCGAGCGACGGCATCCAGGTGTTGATGTCGTTCATCCGGTACTTGCCCGCGCCCATGTCCCCGGTGGAGACTTCCATCACCTCATAGGCCAGGCCCAGCCCTTGTACCAGCTGCTCGGCGGTGCCGAGCAGTTCCGCGTGCCAGCGGTCGGATTCGTCCGCGTCGGCCGCGCAGATGACGAACTGCTCGACCTTCTCGAACTGATGGACCCGGAGCAGCCCGCGCACGTCCCGCCCCGCGCTGCCCGCCTCCCGGCGGAAGCACGGCGAGATGCCGGCGTACCTGATCGGCAGGCTGCGGTGGTCGAGGATCTCGTTGCTGTGGAAGCCGACCAGGGCCACCTCCGCGGTGCCCGCCAGGTACAGGTCGTCGGCGGGCAGCGCGTACGTCTCCTCGCGGTGCGCGGGGAACATGCCGGTGCCGATGAGCGCCTCCTCGCGGACCAGCGACGGGACGCTAACCAGCTCGAAGTCCTTGTCCCTCAGCAGGTCGAGGGCGTAGGAGTGCACCGCGCGCTCGAACAGGACCAGATCCGACGTCAGCGCGTAGGCGCGCTCCCCGGAGACCTTGCGAGCGCGCGCGAAGTCCGCCCAGCCGCGCTTCTCCAGCAGCTCGACGTGGTCCAGCGGCTTGAAGTCAAACTCGGGCGGGGTGCCCACGGTCCGGATCACCACGTTGGCGGACTCGTCCGGGCCGATCGGGGCGCCGTTCCACGGGATGGTCGGGGTCAGCAGCAGCAGCGCGTTCAGGTTCTGGTTCGTCTCCGCTAGCTGCTCACGGAGGTCCTTGAGCTGGGTATCGAGGTCAGCATGCTCGGCCCTCAGCTGGGCGCGCCTGGCGTCGTCGGCCTGGGCGAACTCCCTGGCCGAACTCTTCCGGCGGGCCTGGGCCTTGTCCAGTTCATGCTGCAGCTTGCGGCCGGCCCGGTCGAGGTCGAGCAGCTCGTCGACGTCCAGGTCGATGCCCTTGACCCGGACGGCGTCCTTCACCGCTTCCGGGTGGTCCCTGATCTCTCGCTTGTCCAGCATGGGTACGCGTCAGTCCTCGTGATGAATTCGCTGCTTGTCAGCCCGCCACGAAAACGCTACCAGCAGTGGCCGCCCCGACGCCCCACGGTTTCCAGGCCGCCGGGTACGGTGAATATGCGGCGACCGGGAAGGTGGGGGCGAGTGCTGCTGACCAATCACGTCCTGTCTGGCGCCCTTATCGGCGCGCGGGCCCGCGGTCCTGGGCAGGCCTTCGCGGCCGGGGTGGCGTCACACTTCGTGCTCGACGCGATCCCGCACTGGGGCGAGTGGGGCAGCAACCGCATGTTCCTGGGGGTGGCCGTGGCCGACGGGCTGGTCAGCCTGGCGGTGGCGGGCGCGCTCGCGGCCGCGGCCCCGCCCGGGCGCCGGGCGGCTGTGCTGGCCGGAATGGCCGGGGCCGGCGCTGCTGCTGGCGACGCTCTGCCTCGAACTGCTGGCGCGCCAGCCGGACG
>DAIOWL010000535.1:0-5303 GCA_036758545.1 Streptosporangiaceae bacterium
GATCCTCGACTCACTGGCAAAGTATCTAGCACGGATTTCAGGCGCGGCATACTAGTATGCCGCGCCTGAAATTAACGGGCTAAGTCTGTAGCCTGGTGGTATGTCACAGACTCAGATGGCCGTGCCGCTGGTGCTGACTGATGAGGATCGTGCTGAGCTTTCTCGCTGGTTAGAGGGCGGGCGGCCGTGGCTGGCGGAGCGGGCGCGGATCGTGCTGGCGTGCGCGGAGCCGGGGTCGGGCGTGGCGCGGGTGGCCGCGGAGCTGGGCTCGACGCGGATGACGGTGCGCAAGTGGCGCCGCCGGTTCGCCGAGGGGGGCCTGGCGGGGCTGGCTGATCATGACCGGCCGGGCCGTCCGGTGGCGGACCTGGTGCTGACCGGCCGGGAGCGCGATCAGCTGACCCGGTGGGCGCGGCGGGCCAGGACCAGCCAGGCGCTGGCGCTGCGGGCCAAGATCGTGCTGGCCTGCGCGGACGGGGCGGCGAATAAGCAGGCCGCCGCGGACCTGCGGGTCGATCCGGCCACGGTGAGCAAGTGGCGGCGGCGGTTCGCTGCGCAGCGGTGCGACGGGCTGGACGATGAGCCGCGGCCGGGCCGGCCGCCGTCGATCCTGCTGGACAAGGTGGAAGAGGTCATCACCGCCACGCTGGAGGAGATGCCGCCCGATGCCACGCACTGGTCACGGTCCTCGATGGCCGAGCGGGCCGGGCTGAGCAAGTCCACGATCGGGCGGATCTGGCGCAAGTTCGACATCAAGCCGCACTTAGCCGGCACCTTCAAGCTGTCCACCGACCCGTTCTTCGTGGAGAAGGTGGTCGACGTGGTAGGGCTGTACCATCATCCGCCGGAGCGGGCGGTGGTGCTGTGCGTGGATGAGAAGTCCGGCATCCAGGCGCTGGACCGGTCCCAGCCGGTGCTGCCGATGATGCCCGGCGTCCCGGAGCGGCGCAGCCACGACTACGTCCGGCACGGCACGACGGACCTGTTCGCCGCGTTCAATATCGCCGACGGCACCGTGATCTCCCAGCTGCGCCGCCACCACCGGGCCGCGGAGTTCAAGACGTTCCTGGCCCGGATCGACAAGGCCGTGCCGGCCGGCCTGGGCGTGCACCTGGTCTGCGACAACCTGGCCACGCACAAGGCCCCGGTCATCCAGGCCTGGCTGGCCCGCCACCCCCGGTTCTGCCTGCACTTCACCCCGACCGGGTCGTCGTGGATCAACCAGGTGGAACGCTGGTTCGGGTATCTGACCGCCCAGCGGATCCGCCGCGGCGTGCACAAATCCGTGCAGGCCCTCGAGGCCGACATCCGCGACTGGATCGACCACTGGAACGCCAATCCCCGCCCGTTCACCTGGACCAAGACCGCCGACGAGATCCTCGACTCACTGGCAAAGTATCTAGCACGGATTTCAGGCGCGGCATACTAGCTACCTGGGCCCGGACCGCAGACCCAGCTCCGCTGCTGGCCGGCGAGCCTGCCGACCAGGCTGGCCGATCCGTGTTCCTTGGCGAGCTGACGGTCTCGCTCCAGGATCGGCACGATCCACAGCCACCTGACCGGATCCCCGCCGAAGGTGAAGCCGGACAGGTCGGGCGGCTCGGGGCCGGGCAGCGATCCGGGCGAGTCGAGCAGCAGCACCGCGCCGTAGCCCTCGTCGCCGCCCAGCGGGAACGTGGCAGGCTCGTCGTACCAGCGGACGCTGTGCCCGGGGCCGAACCAGGTCACCGCGCGCCACGGGTACGTAGCGAGCCAGAGGAACACCCGGGCCGCCTGCGCGCTCGGGAGCGTGGTCGCGATCGCGAGCTCGATCCGGGCGTATCCGCTCGGGTCATCCAGCACCTGCTCGACGACGGGCATCCGCTGGCAGCTCATGCCCACGGTGGACAGGACGGTGTACGGGCGGTGCGGCTCCGCGGGCCGTTCGGTCACTCCGGTCAGCGGCTGCTGGCCGGCCGATGTGTCCCAGTAGTGCCCGCCCGGTCCGACCCTGGCCTGCAGGTGGGCGTGCAGGGCGTGCTGGAACTGGTCCCACCCGCTGGCCGACTGACGCCACCGCCAGTACGCCCGGGACCGCTCCAGCCGGGGCGCGAGCCCCTCCATGGCCTCGTCAAGTGACCAGCCGAACGGAGTCTGGCCGATCACGTCGCGGCTGTACCCCGGCATGCCCCGGTCCATGTCGGACCAGCCCGCGATGATGGCGAGCGGCTGGCCGTTCTCCAGGATCGCCACCCCGTCGCCTTCCTCGAACCACAGGGCCTGCAGCGCCGACCCGCGCAGCGACCCGCGGCCGCCGGGGTGCTTGATCAGGCTGGCCGGCATCAGCGGCGTGCGGCCGGCGTCGAGCCGGGCGTGGTCGATGGAATCGGGTGCGGGCTGGTGGTTGGCGATCCAGGTGGCCGAGATCACCGCGGTGTCGTCGTGCAGGTAGGCGGCCGTGGTCAGCCCGTCGTACTCGACGGTCACCCGCCGGCTCCCGTAGGGGCTGGAACTCTCCAGCAGCGTGACCGGCGTATCCATGACATGAAATGTACTGACTCCGTCACGCCGCACAAACCATTCGGCGAAGCCGGTTACGGCCGCGCCCTATCCTGGTCTGGTGCCTGCTCCCTCACCGGTGCCGGAGCCCGCAGGTCCGCACGAGACCAACGGGCCGGTGCCGCTCGTCCTGGCCAGCCCCCGTCCGGCTAGCGGTCGTCCGGCCAGCAACCGTCCGGCTGGCGGCCGCGGGCGGCCGCCGCGTCACCTGGCTGACCTGCCGCTGGCCGAACGCCGCGCCGTGGTCGCCGGGCTCGGCCAGCCGCCGTTCCGGGCCAGCCAGCTGTCCCGGCATTACTTCGGCCGGTACACCGACCGCCCGGAGGAGATGAGCGACCTGCCGCTGGCGGCCCGCGACCCGCTGACCCAGGCCCTGCTGCCCCGGCTGCTGACCCCCGAGCGCGAGCTCGCCTGCGACGGCGGGACCACCCGCAAGACGCTGTGGCGCACGTTCGACGGGGCGCTGGTCGAGTCGGTGCTGATGCGCTACCCGGACCGGGTCACGATGTGCGTGTCGTCGCAGGCGGGCTGCGGCATGGCCTGCCCGTTCTGCGCGACCGGGCAAGCCGGGCTGACCCGGAACCTGTCCACCGCCGAGATCGTCGCCCAGGTGGTGGCGGGGGCCCGCGTGCTCGCGGACGGCGAGGTGCCCGGGGGAGTCGGCCGGGTCTCCAACGTGGTGTTCATGGGCATGGGGGAGCCGCTGGCCAACTACGCCAGCGTGCTGGCCGCGGTGCGCCGGCTGACCGAACCGGTGCCCGAGGGCATGGGCATCTCCCAGCGTTCGGTCACGGTCTCCACGGTGGGCCTGGTGCCGGCCATCGCGAGGCTGGCCGCCGAACGCCTCTCGGTCACCCTGGCCGTATCCCTGCACGCCCCGGACGACGAACTGCGTGACACGCTGGTGCCGGTCAACCGGCGCTGGAAGGTGGCCGAGGTGCTGGATGCCGCCTGGGGCTACGCCGCGGCCACCGGCCGCCGCGTCTCGATCGAGTACGCCCTGATCAGGGACATCAACGATCACGCCTGGCGGGCCGACCTGCTGGGTTCGCTGCTGGCCGGGCGGCTCGCTCACGTCAACCTGATCCCGCTCAACCCGACGCCAGGGTCAAAGTGGACCGCCTCGCGGCCCGCCGCGCAGCGCGAGTTCGTCCGCCGCCTAGAGGCGCACGGCGTCCCGGTCACGGTGCGGGACACCCGGGGCCGCGAGATCGACGGCGCCTGCGGCCAGCTAGCCGCCTCGGCCGTGGCCGGCCCGTGAGCCGCGGGTCCTGGCTCGGCGGGCTGCGCTGGCGGGCGGTGCACTGGGCCTTCCAGACGGCGCAGCGGGCCGGGGTAGTGACCGCGCAGACCCCGGCCGGGCGGAAGTTCGCCGCGTTCGGCCGCGGTTCGATGGCGGCCTTCCCGCCCGGTTCGGTCTTCGGCGAGCGCTGGATCACGGTCGGCGAGGGCACCCTGATCGGCGCCCAGGTGTCCCTGTCCGCCGGGATGGTGCCCGGCCAGGACCTCGGGCCGGTGCCGGTGCTGCGGATCGGGGACCGCTGCGTGATCGGCCGCGGCAGCCACATCGTCGCGCACCACTCGCTGATCATCGAGGACGACGTGTTCACCGGCCCGTACGTCTACATCACCGACCAGAACCACGGCTACGCCGACCCGGACGTCCCCATCGGCAGGCAGCTGCCGCTGAACGCCGCCGTCCGCATCGGCTCGGGCAGCTGGATCGGGGCCGGCGCGGTGGTGCTGCCCGGCGCGTGCATCGGCCGCAACGTGGTCATCGCGGCCGGTTCGGTGGTGCGCGGCACGGTGCCGGACCGGTGCGTGGTGGCGGGCGTCCCGGCCCGGGTGGTCAGGTCCTACGTGCCCGGCGACGGCTGGTCAGCACGGCCCAAGGTCGCCGAGCCCGTCTCAGCGTGGACCGGGACCGGCGCGGCCGGCGTCGAGGGCATCGAGGGCCTCGCGCAGCCGGTCGACCCGGCCGGCTAGCCGCGCGGCCACCTGGGTGGCCTCGGCGTCCCGGCCCACCGCGGGCAGCGAGCACAGCGCGGCCACCGCCTCCTCGACCTCCTCGAGCCGCCCGGACAGCTGCTCGGTGAGCCCGCGCCCGCCCAGCAGCTCAGCCTGGTCGCGCAGCTGGCTGGCCTTCAGGTAGAGGTCGATGAAGACCGCCACCTTGGCCTGGAGCACCCCGGGGTCGAACGGCTTGGCCAGGTAGTCCACTGCCCCCGCGGCGTAGCTGAGGAAGGTCTGCTCCGGCTGGGCGATCGCGGCGGTCAGGAAGATGATCGGCACCTCGCGGGTCCTGGCGTCATGCTTGATCCGGGTGGCGGTCTCCAGGCCGTTCATCCCCGGCATCACGATGTCCAGCAGGACGACCGCGAACTCCTCCGCGAGCAGCGCCTCCAGCGCCTGCTCGCCGGACTGGACCGATACCAGAATCTGATCCAGCGGGGACAAGATGGCGTCCAGGGCGATCAGGTTCTCGACCCGGTCGTCAACCAGTAGGATCCGGGCTTGCCGTGGCACCTGGCTCACCATCCTCATGCTGCCCGTATATCTAGCAGCCCGCCCCCGGCTGGCCTGGTGTCATCGTCTCATGTCCGGGCCAGATCGCTCCTCCCGCGGCCGGCGGAATTGCGCCGCGCCCCCGCCTTGGCCCCGCCAGCCTTCTGCTCCGCCGTCTTCGCCTTGGCGGCCCTCGGCGCGGCTGCCTTCTGTTCCGCCTTCGCTCTGGCCGGCCCCTGCTCCGCCGCCTCCGGTCCCGC
>DAIOWL010000536.1:0-5301 GCA_036758545.1 Streptosporangiaceae bacterium
TATGGCCAGTACTGTTCGGTCGCCAAGGCCCTGGACGTGATCGGTGACCGGTGGACGCTACTGGTGATCAGGGAGCTTCTGCAGCAGGGCCCGTGCCGGTACACCGACCTGAAGAACGGGCTGCCCGGTATCGCCACCAACCTGCTCTCCGACCGCCTCCGCGAGCTCGAGGCTGCGGGACTGGTCCGGCGCGAGGAGGCCGCACCCCCGGTAGCGACGACGCTGTTCCACCTGACCGAGGTCGGCGCCGGGCTCGAGCCGGTGCTCGAGGCCCTCGGCACGTGGGGGATCAGGTACATGACCCAGCCCGCCGACGGCGACGAGTTCCGCAGCCACTGGTTCGCCTTCCCGATCGCGCAGTTCCTGCACGACGGCGAGCCGGACGGCCCGCCGCTCTCGATCGAGCTGCGCCCCGGCGGGCGTCCCGCGGTGGTCGAGGTCTCAGGCGGCGAGGTCCGCACCCGGCTCGGCGAGGCGCCATCCCCCGACCTGGTCCTGGAGGGGTCGCCTCGGCTCATCCTCGGCCTGCTCGCCGCCTACCTCACCCCGGCCGAGGCCCGCGATCGCGGCCTGACCATCACCGGCGACCCCACCCTCCTGCACCGCCTCCAACCCGCCCCCGCTACCCTCTGACAGCCCTCACCCAGCCCCGACCCCTCGATAATGTATGGACGCCGCGTTCATGCTGCTGGAGTGCGTCTGTTATTAACACGCCGTGTTGATCCCGGCGTGCGAGCCCCCGTCCCGTCGCCACACCGGCGCCCCCGGGCACCTACCACATCAGCAGGCCGAAACTACGAAACAGACCCGTCCCTACGTGCTTGACTTGCGGGCGAGGACTGCCGATGACTGCATTCGAAAGGGCCGCAGCGTGAACGATTTCGAAGCCGCCGCGGACAAGGCCAAACTGACCGGCCAGATCCGCTCGTTCATGACCTGGCTCGGCGAGGGTCGCAAGCTCACCCAAACAGGCCGGATCGGGCTGGCCGATGCCCGGCACCTGGTGGAGCTACTCGACACGGGAGACAGGATCGACCCCGAGATCGGCGACCGGATCTTCAAAACCAGGTCGAGCGAGCAACTCCCGTATCTCACCCGGGTAGAGGCCTGGATGAAAGCCGCGCGGCTCATCCGGGTGACCGGCGCCCGGCTTGTGCCGGTGAAGAAGAACGCCGGACTGATAAATAGGCCACTCGATCTGGTACTAGCGCTGGTGGACGCATTTCCGAGGCTCGGTAGATCGCTATTTACAAGGAATGCCTGGCGGCAGTCGCTCGTAGGTGACGAGTTCGCCTTCATCGGCCCTGAGATTCTCACGAGACTGCTGACATGCCAGGATCCTTGCCCGCTTGGCGACCTCAACGAAGCCGTTTTCGACATGATCGCGGCGATGTATATGCTCCACGGGCTCAGCGAACTGCAGATGGAAATGTTGCGGAAAACGATCGAGACCGACGTAGCGATCGCGGTGGCGGCACTGGGCATCATCGACGTCGCGGTGGTTGACCAGGCGAAAGACTCGGTCGGACTCACCGATCTCGGCCGCTTCGCGATCCGCCGCCTCCGCGGTATGGCAGAGCCCGGCGATCCGGTGCTGCAGGTGCGAATCACGCTGAGGTACGTCGATGATCCGCCGGTGTGGCGCCAGGTGCTCATCCCAGCGGCCTACCCTCTCAGCCGGGTCCACCGGGTCATCCAGGCCGCCATGGGATGGGAGGACTGCCATCTGCACGCGTTCCAGATCGGCAAGACAACTTACGGTCCCGATCCGGAAGAGGAACTTGGATACGCGGACGAGACAAAGGCGCGCCTCGCCGACGTGGCGAGGGTCCGGACCCGGATCGCCTACGAATACGACTTCGGCGACAGCTGGGAGCACGAGCTTGTCGTCGAAGCCCGTACCGTCGCCGGGGATGACCAGACTTATCCGGCCTGCATAGACGGTGAAGGTGCCTGCCCGCCGGAGGACTGCGGCGGCGCTTACGGCTTCGCCGAACTCAAGGAAGTCCTCGCCGCGCCGGATAGCGCGGAACGCGACGAGATGCTGGAGTGGGTGGGCGAGGACTTTGACCCGGCCCACTTTGACCTGGCCGCGGCCAACACGGCGGTAGCGTCCATCTGATCGTCTGCAGTGCCGCGATCGCGATGCTGGCCAGGCTCCGATCAGGGCGCCAATCAGGCTCAGTCCTTGGTAGCGATGATGTAGGCGTTGACGATGTCGCCGTCGACGCGCTTCGCCTCGACCGAGGTGAAGCCCGCCTCGCCTAGCATCCTCCGTGCTGTCTGCTCGCCCCACATCGTGCCGAGCCCCATCCCGCCGTCGGCCAGGGAGACGGTCATGCAGTGCATGCACGAGACGGTGTACAGGAACGTGGCGAGCGGGTGGTTCAGGTTCTCCGCCAGCTTGCTCGAGGCCGACGTGTCGACGCAGAGGTAGGTGCCGCCGGGCCGCAGCGCGGCGGCGATCCCGGCGAGCATGAGGTCCGGCCGCGCCTGGTCGTGCACCGCGTCGAAGGTGGTGACGAAGTCGAACCGGGCGTTCTCGCCGAGGCGGGCGGCGTCGCGGTGCTCGAAGCGCGCGTTCGCCAGGTCGCGGCGTGCGGCCTCGGCGCGGGCGGCGGCGATCCCGGCTTCGGAGAAGTCGAAGCCGGTGAACCGTGACCGGGGAAACGCCGCGGCCATCAGGTTGACGGCGTGGCCGGACCCGCAGCCGACGTCCGCGACGTCGATGCCGTCGCCGAGCCGGCCGGTCAGCCCCGGCACGAGCGGCAGCGTCCCGTCGATGAGGGTGGCGTCGTGGACGGCGCCGCTGTCCTCGGCCATGACGGCCTGGAACCTCGGGAAGGCCGAGTACGGGACCCCGCCGCCGTGCCGGAAGCACTCCACGATCTGGTCTTCCACCATCGCCATCAGCCCGATGTACTGCATCCCGGTGGCGAGGTTCTGCATGCCGGCCGCCCGGGTGAGCCAGGCGGCGTGCCCGGCGGGCAGGGCATAGGTTCCCGCCTCGCCGTCGTGCTCGACGATCCGGCCGGTGGTCATCACCGCCAGCCACTCCCGGACGTACCGCTCGTCGAGCCCTGCGGCCGAGGCGATCTCGGCGCTCGTCGCCGCGGGCATCCCCGCCATGGCGTCGAACAATCCGGTCCGGTGGCCGACGCTCACCATCAGCGCCAGCGCGGCCTCGTTCATGGTCCGGAGCATCCGCTCCGCAAATTCCTCCGCCAACCTGACCTGCCCTCCGGGTCGCTAGCAAGCGAGGGTAGCCGTCGCCGACCAGATGCCGCCCTAGCGGGCCACCCTAACCACGCCCAGCGAGTTGGCCGGCACCAGGTAGCTGAACACGCCCTTGGGGACGGGCCGCGTGCCGACCGCCCCCGGCAACCAATGAATGTGGCGTTCTACCCAATAGACGGGCTGTTGCGGAATTGGTTCTGGCCGGTGGGCGCGCGGCGGGTCGCGGAACGGCGCCTGCCGGCGCGGGGCCCGGGTGCCCCCGGGTGCTTGCTAGCTGGCCAGCGCGGTGAGGGCGTGGCCGGTGAGGTGACCGGCAGTCAGGGCCTTGAACAGGTTGTGCACGGCGCAGATGAACGTCCATTCGGCGCTGGCTTTGGGCTTGCCGCGGACCGATAGCTGGCGCAGGCCCATGTTGTGCTTGATGTGGCCGTGCGGGGTCTCGGCGATGTGGCCGCGCTGCCGGTAGGCCGCCATCCCGTCTTCGGTTTTCAGCCGCTCGCGCATGGCCTGGACGGCTTCCCCGCCCCAGTCCGGGCCGGTGTCCTGGCCGCGGGCGGCTTTTTCCAGGTCCCGGCGCTTGCCGACGGCGATCAGCCGGTCCGGGCCGGGGCAGGTCAGGTTGGCCTCGGAGCAGTACCCCGAATCAGACAGCGCCAGTCCGATCCCGCCATCGTCCTGCTGCCCGCCGGGGTCCGGGTCCGGGCCGCCGGCGGGGTCCGGGTCCGGGCCGGGGGCGGGACTGGCGGGGCGGTGCGCGGCGATCAGGTCCGCAGCCTGCCCGGCGGCCTGCATCATCGGCTCGAACCAGGCCATGTCGGTCGGGTCGCCGGTCAGCTCGGTGGCGATGATCAGCTCGTCGTCGCTGACCACGTTCTGGGTGTTGTAGCACTGCCCGAACCCGCCGCCGTGCACCGGCATCAGCCGCGAGTCCGGGTCGGTGACGTTCCGCACCGGGCCCGGCCCCTTGCGGTTCTTCTCCCGCTCCGCGGCCCGGGCCTGCTCCCGGGCCCGTGCCTCCTCTGCCTGCGCCGCCGCCTCCTTGACCCGGCAGTGCTCGCTGGCCGGCTGCCGCGGCGGGTTCCGCAGCGGCTTGCCCGTCTCCGCCAGCGACTGCGCGTTGCGTGCCTGCCACCCGTCGATCTTCGCCTGCTGCTCCGCGGTCACCCGGGCCAGCTTCTCCTCCGCCAGCTGCACCGCGGCCGCCCCCGGCGCCCGCCCGGTCCGCTGCCCGGACCGCTGCCGCTCCCGGAACCCCTCCGCCTGCGCCGCCTGCTCCTGCTCCGCCGCCTCGCGCTCCGCCTCCAGGCCGGCCAGCGCGGCGCGGATCCGCCCGGCCCGCGACCGCGGCGACCACGCCTGTTCCGGTACCTCATCGCCCCGCCGGCCCGCCCCGAACAGCGCATCCTCAGCCGCATCCGCGGCCGCGTGCGCCGCCACCGCCTCGGCCGCCAGCTTCCGCAGCCCGTCCTCAGTCCGGTTCGCCGCCTTCGACGCGCTCGCGGCGATCTTCATCCCGTCCAGCGCCACGGTGCCCAGCCGGCCCATCCCCAGCCGCGCGCACAAGATCAGCACCTCGGTGAAGAACGCCGCGGTCGCCCCGGGGAAATCCGACCGGAACCGGGCGAACGTCGAATGATCGGGCAGGTTCCCCGCGCAGATCAGCCGGAACGCCACATCGGTCCGGCACAGCTCCTCGATCCGCCGCGACGAGGTGACCCCGTGCGCATACGCCCACACCAGCACCGCGGCCAGCATGTCCGGGTCATACCCCGCGGTGCCCGCCCCGCCGGTCCTGCGCCCGGCATGAAACGCGCTGGTATCCAGGTGATCTTCGACCGCGGTAATCACCAGGTGCACCGGATGACCCGGCGGCAGCCACTCCCGGATATCGGGAGGAAGAAGAAACGGCTGATCCCGGTCCACCGGACGGTACTTCTTCGCCATCCACCGACCCTGTCAAAACCGGGCACAGCCCGCATCTCGACACGCCGCGATTCTGCAACACCCCGTCTAACCTGCCCAACGGCACATCGACCCAGCCGTCTGGCACATAATGCGAGCCCA
>DAIOWL010000537.1:0-2044 GCA_036758545.1 Streptosporangiaceae bacterium
CCCAGACAGCAAAGAAGCCTGGGCTCGGAGCGGGGCCTGGCCACCCCGAGCCCAGACGGGAAAGGCGAGATACCTCTCGGCCCTTCACTGAAGATCATGCCGGTTGATTCTTACAGCACGCTAGGACGTAGCTGTGAACCCGCTTTCAAGTGGATTCCGGATCCAGGCCAGGCCGGGTCCGGACGCGGGCCGCGCGGCGGCGTCAGGTGCTCGCGGGTGGCTGGTCCGCGCTGGGTGGCCACGAGGTGAGCTGCTCGTTCACCTGGCCGGGAAGCTCACCCGAGGTCCAGCCGGCCAGATCCCGGGCCTGATCCGCTGATTGGCGGCCGCGGCCGAAAGATACTGGCGCGCCCAGAAGCGCCGAACTCGGGTATTCGCCCGTGCCTTCCGCCGAAGATTCGGTCAGCTTGACCTGCTGAAGCGGACCCGACTGCAACGGGCCCGACTGGAGCGGGACCTGCTGGATCGGCATCTGCTGAATCGGCATGTGCTGGATCGAGGCCTGCGGCAGCTGTACCTGCTGCGCCGGGGCCTGCTGTCCGCGCTGTGCGCATTCATCGCGGTCGAGGAATTCGGCCAGGTACTCGGCCTCGTCGGCGTCGATCCCGATGACGACCCGGGGCTCACCCCAGGGCTCCTTGAGCGAGTAGCCGACGTAGCTTACGACCGGCTGTCCGGGCGCGACCGCGAGTCCATGCAGCGCGCGCCATTGTTCCCATGCAGATTCCAGGCGCGTCGCGGCGCGCTGAGCACGTGCGACCAATTCTGGATCACGCATCGTGCGACCCTCCCCTGAGAGCGGACCGGCCCCGGCAACGTGCCTTCCGGGATGTGCCTGGCGGGGCGATTTCCCTGCCGGACAGCACCCTCGGTGCGGCACTCCGCCACCGGGGCCGACCCCCCATTCCATTGATCGAGTGCTGCCGCATTCACCCTGGCGGTTCCTGACGAACGTCCGCATGGCGAAGACGGCAGAAGATCACTCGGAGCGCTGCTGCGGAATACCCGCGAGCAGTGCACGAACCTCAGTCTCCCGGTAGCGCCGGTGTCCCCCCAGCGTGCGGATCGAGGTCAGTTTGCCAGCCTTCGCCCAGCGTGTGACGGTCTTGGGGTCGACGCGGAACATCGTGGCGACCTCCGCGGGCGTCAACAGCGGCTCGGCCTCTGGTGTACGTGCGGACATGTGCGTGGCCTCTCCTCCTGGACCAGTGGTGCGATCCTGCGATTCTTGTGTTGCCTGGTGCTCCGTGGGGAGCGTGTCGGGGATGTCCAGATATGGCCCAACAGGGACCATATTGCCATCACCAGCGGTGACGCGTCGACCACCAGGCGCAAAGTTTCTGTACCGGGATGCCCAGTTACTCCGCCGATCACTGTCACTCAGGGTGAGTCTAGCGATACTTATCGTCGCATCGCGCCAGATTCGGAAATAACTGTCCGGCGAGTATCGGCCGGGGGGCCCCGAGTGCTCGGCTGGCACCGCGGGGGACTACCCTGCCGGACGCCCCCGGTGCTGTGCCGACTCCGGGGGAGATGCCACCCCCGGACCCCCCCGGTACTCAGTTTGCCTGCTCGAATTCGGCGAATGCACGCCATCGGTCACGGGCACGCATGTACATGGCCACGGCGAGCTCGCACTCGCCCCGGGCGGCGCCGTCGATGCCGGCCCGGATCTCGGCCACCGACTGATCGCCGCAGAGCGCGTCGTCGCTGACCAGGTGCACGAGCCCGCCGTAGTCCAGCTCCACGAGCGAGTAGGGGTGGAAATCCTCTAGCCAGCGGCCGACCTCGGCCAGTTCGCCGACGGCGCGGGAAGGCTCGGGGACGGCGTCATCAGGTCCGGCCGGGAGGTGGCGCAGCGCGGCCAGGCCGCGCGCCACCCGCCGGCGCGCCCGCGTCATCGGTGTCGTGTAGACAAGTGCCCGGGTGGCCGACGCGGTCGCCGCGGTGCCGGGCCGGCCGCGGCCATCCCCGAGCGAGAGCCAGCGCTCGGCCGGGGCGAACGGCACGAACCAGGTGAGCGGAACGGTCCAGCTACTGGCCA
>DAIOWL010000537.1:2144-3238 GCA_036758545.1 Streptosporangiaceae bacterium
GGCCAGCACTGCGCCGGAACCGGACCGCATCTGGCCGTAGGCCAGCAGGCAGCGCAGCCTGGTCTGCCAGGGGCACACATAAGTAGTACCATCCACGCGCCGCACGTAGGCGTGCTCGCTCTCCCGCTCCGGCATCGCGACCCGCGGGATGGTGATGGCCCGGCGCAGCGCCTCGGCGTGCTCGACCGCGAGCGAATCCCGCCGCCGCGGCCGGGTCGATGAAGCCGCGTAAGCTGCCCACCGGGACCGGTCGGGCTCGTGGAACGCCGCCACCGGCTCGTAGATGCGGAGATACGCGGCGTAAGCCATCACTGTCGTATCGTGACATACCAGAACCCCCTAAAGGCAGTGGTCAAGGTAACAACATCATCTCTACTGTCTGTTACCAGCTAGTACGGAACGCATCGGGCCTTTTCACGCGTCTCCGGTGTCCCAGGGACCGGGTACGTCACCCCGTGCACGCAATACGCTGGTTCCGACCCGGTTCGACGAGGAACCGGAACGGGATGAGAAGGGTCGCCGCCGTGACCAACGTGTTCGCGATACCCCACCACGAGCAGGTCGTCTTCTGCCAGGACCACCACTCCGGGCTCAAGGCGATCATCGGCATCTACTCCACCGCGCTGGGCCCCGCGCTGGGCGGGACCCGCTTCTACCCCTACGGCAGCGAGGACGAGGCCCTCGCCGACGTGCTGCGGCTGTCCACCGCCATGGCCTACAAGAACGCGCTGGCCGGCCTGGACCACGGCGGCGGCAAGGCCGTCATCATCGGCGACCCGGCCGAGGTCAAGACCGAAGCGCTGCTGCGCGCCTACGGCCGCTTCGTCGCCTCACTCGGCGGACGCTACGTCACCGCCTGCGACGTCGGCACGCGCAGCGAGGACATGGACGTCATCGCCAGGGAATGCCGCTGGACGACGGGCCGGACGACCGCCAACGGCGGCGCGGGTGATTCGTCCGTGCTGACCGCCGTCGGCGTCATGCACGGCATGCGCGCGGCGGCCGAACACGCCTGGGGCAGCACCAGCATGCAGGGCCGGACCGTCGGCGTCGAGGGCGTCGGCAAGGTCGGGCACCGCCTCGTCGACCACCTC
>DAIOWL010000537.1:3338-5300 GCA_036758545.1 Streptosporangiaceae bacterium
ACCGAACAGATTTTCGTCACCACCGGCAAGGTTCTCGCCATCGCGGACGCCGACGGGGTGCCGCCATCGGTGGCCGCGGACCGCCTGGCGGAGCGCCGGATGTCCGAGGTCGGCCGGCTGCGCGGAATCTGGCTGGGCACGATGGGATCAGCGTAGGCATCAGGGGCGCAAAGCGGGTACGGTTGTACCTGTACGGATGCTGGTGAACGTCGCGCTCCCCGCTGCGGGGTGGCGGCGATGCCTTACGACGCGCGAGATGCCGTAGCAAGACATCGTCAACAGACGCTAATCCAGCGACGCGGAGATCATGGGGCCTGACCGGCTCCGGACGTTCGAGGGGGTCGAGCCAATGGGGCGCGGCCGAGCCAAGGCCAAGCAGGTCAAGGTGGCCCGTCAGCTCAAGTACAAGAGCAGCGACGGCACAGACCTTGACCGGCTGCGTGCGGAGCTGGGCGTCGGTGCGGACTCCGGTGATGGCGAATACGATTCCGCCACCGGGGACTACGACGACGACGAGGATGACGACGAATCTCCCGATGATGCCGAAGACGCCTGGAAAGACGCCGAGGACGCCTGGCCGCGCTGACCGCGATCAGGATCCGACGCCCAGGCCGTCCAGTACGTGCTTACCCCGGTCGTCTTCTCCGACCGGGACGGGGTACCGTCCGTCGAAGCAGGCGCGGCATAGCCGATCTTCCGGCAGCGTCGTCGCCTCGATGAGTCCTGCCAGCGACACGTAGCCGAGGCTGTCCGCGCCGATCGAGGCGCATATCTCCTCGGGCGAGAGATGCCCCGCGATGAGTTCGGCACGGGTGGCGAAGTCGATGCCGTAGAAGCACGGCCAGCTCACCGGCGGAGCGGCGACCCGCACGTGCACCTCACGGGCGCCGGCCTCGCGGAGCATGGCGACCAGCGCGCGCTGGGTGGTGCCGCGGACGATCGTGTCGTCGACCACCACGAGCCGGCGGCCGGCGATGGCGTCCCTGAGCGGGTTCAGCTTCAGCTTGATGCCCCGCTCCCTGATGGTCTGGCTGGGCTGGATGAAGGTCCGGCCCACGTAGGAGTTCTTGACCAGCCCCTGCCCGAACGGGATGCCGCTGGCCTCGGCGAAGCCGATCGCCGCGGGCGTCCCGGACTCGGGCACCGGGATGACCAGGTCGGCGTCCGCGGGATGCTCGGCGGCGAGCCGCCGGCCGGCCGCGACCCGGGTGGCGTGCACCCCCCGGCCGGAGATCGTGGTGTCCGGCCGGGCCAGGTAGACGTACTCGAACAGGCACCCGCTCGGCTGGGCCGCGGCGAAGGTCCGGGACCGCACCCCTCGCCCGTCGATGCAGACGAGCTCGCCGGGCGCGATCTCGCGCACGAACCTGGCCCCCACGATGTCCAGCGCGGCCGTCTCGCTGGCCACCACCCAGCCGGTGTCCAGGCGGCCGAGCACCAGCGGCCGGAAGCCATGCGGGTCCCGCGCCGCGTACAGGGTCTGCTCGTCCATGAAGACCAGCGAGTAGGCCCCCTTGGCCCGCGGCAGGACCGTAGCCGCCGCGGTCTCTACGGGACTGGCCGCCGCCCCAGACCCCGGTTGAGGGCCGAACGGGCCGTCGGAATCCGCCGCACCGCCGGGAAGAGCCACGTCCGCCGGGCCGAGCGCGGCCGGGTCGCTGACGAACAGCGCGGTGAGCACGTCGGTGTCGGACGTCGCCTCGATGCCGGTGCTGCCGGGCCCCCGGCCCGCGGGCAGGCCACTGAGCAGGCCGGCCAGCTCGCGGGTGTTGATCAGGTTCCCGTTATGGCCGAGCGCCAGGCTGACCGTGCCGGTGGAGCGGAACGTCGGCTGGGCGTTGGCCCAGACCGAGGCGCCGGTGGTGGAGTACCGGCAGTGGCCCACCGCGATGTGGCCGCGCAGTGCGGTCAGGGCGGGCTCGTCGAAGACCTGGGCGACCAGGCCCATCTCCTTGTGCACCA
>DAIOWL010000538.1:0-1915 GCA_036758545.1 Streptosporangiaceae bacterium
GGCGACCGGGTCGGATCGATCGTGGCCGATGAGTAGCCCGCACCCGCTCGACCCGGCTAGCGGACAGGAGTACCTGGCCGGGCGCGACATCCTGGCGGCGGCCGGCCTGCTAACCGAACCCGTCAGGTTCGCCTACTACGGCCTGGAGGAGGCGGCCAAGGACGAGGTGCTGGCCGGCGCGACAGGCGACAGAAGGCTGCGCGCGTTCCTGGTCAACACCGATAACGGCGAGTCGTCCGACGTGGTCGTGTCGCTCACCCACGGCAAGGTGGTCAGCGCGCGCACCCTGGACCCGGCCCGGGACGGCCAGATGCCGATCCTGGAGAGCGACTTCGTCCGGGTGGACGAGATCACCAAGGCCGACCCGGACTGGCGCGCGGCCATGGCCAGGCGCGGCTACCACGACGTCAGCAAGATCAGGACGGCCCCCATCACCGCAGGTGCGTACGGCCCGGCCGAGGACGACCGGCGGCGGATGGTCCGGGTGCTGGCGTTCGTCCAGGAGCACGAGCACGACATGGCCTGGGCGCACCCGATCGACGGCGTGGCCGCCTACGTGGACCTGATCGAGAAGAAGGTCTTCAAGGTCACCGACGACTTCGAGCTGCCGGTGCCGCCGGAGTCGGGCGACTACGACGACGAGGCGGTCCGCGGTCCGCACCGAACCACGCTGGAGCCGATCGAGATCACCCAGCCGGAGGGGCCCAGCTTCACCCTGGACGGGTATGCGGTGCGCTGGCAGGACTGGTCGATGCGGATCGGCTTCGACGCCCGCGAGGGCCTGACCCTGCACCAGGTCAGCCTGGTCGGCCGCCCGGTGCTCTACCGGGCCTCGATCCCGGAGATGGTCGTGCCCTACGGCGACCCGAAGTTCCGGCACTGGCAGGCCTACTTCGACACCGGCGAGTACCTGGTCGGCAAGTGGGCCAACTCGCTCGAGCTCGGCTGCGACTGCCTGGGCGAGATCGCCTACCTGGACGCCACCGTCACCGACGACACCGGCCAGCCGCGCACCATTTCCAACGCCATCTGCGTCCACGAGGAAGACTTCGGCATCCTGTGGAAGCACACCGACATCTTCAACGGCTCGGCCCAGTCCCGCCGCCAGCGCCGGCTCGTGGTCTCCTACTTCACCACGGTGGGCAACTACGACTACGGCTTCTACTGGTACTTCTACCTGGACGGCACGATCGAGCTCGAGGTCAAGGCGACCGGCGTGCTGTTCACCTCGGCCTACCCGGCCGGCGGCCACCCGCACGCCACCGAGGTCGCGCCCGGGCTGGCCGCGGCGGTGCACCAGCACCTGTTCAGCGCCCGGCTGGACGTGAGCGTGGACGGGCTGGCCAACGCGGTGGAGGAGGTGGACGTCAGCGGCCAGCCGATCGGGCCGGACAACCCGTTCGGCAACGCCATCGTGCAGCAGGTGACCCGGCTGACCCGCGAGTCACAGGCTGGGCGCCGGGCGGACGGCTCCCGCGGGCGGACCTGGCGGATCATCAGTACCGAACGGGCCAACCGGTTCGGCCGTCCGACGAGCTACACGCTCTACCCGGAGCCGGCGCCGGTGCTGCTGGCCGACCCCGGTTCACCGCTGGCGGCCCGGGCCGGGTTCGCCGCCAACCACCTGTGGGTCACCCGGTACGACCCGGACCAGCGCTGGTCCGCGGGCGACTTCGTGAACCAGAACCCGGGCGGGGCGGGCCTGCCGGCCTTCGTGGCGGGGGACCGCGATATCGACGGCGAGGACATCGTGGTCTGGCACACGTTCGGCCCCACGCACGTGCCGCGCCCGGAGGACTGGCCCGTCATGCCGGTCGCCCGCTGCGGCTTCGTGCTCAAGCCGACCGGCTTCTTCGACCGCAACCCCACCCTGGACGTGCCGCCGCCCGCCGCTCATTGCTAGCGGCGGGCGGCG
>DAIOWL010000538.1:2015-5283 GCA_036758545.1 Streptosporangiaceae bacterium
TGTCGCCCGGGCTGACCGGGTTCGTGAAGTTCACCCCGGCGCCCGGGTAAACCTCGTACCAGGCGTAGTACTGCGGGCTAGGCCCGGTGCAGTCGGCTTCGGTGCCGATCTGCTCCACCGTCTTGCTGGTGTAGCCGTCGAGCCCGACCCAGAACGCGGCGTACTGGCTCCCGGTGGCGCAGCTGGCGGTCGGCTGAGTCCAGCTGGCGGAGACGCTGGTAAAACTGCCGGCGGCGCCGGTCGCGGCGTAGCCGGCCCAGTTGCTGCTGCTGACGCTGGTGTTCTGGCCGCCGGTGGTGGCGGCCTGGCTGACCGGGCCGCCGGGCTGCACCTGCGCGCCGGGACCGGGGGAACCGGCCCGGGTCGAGGCCGCGGCCGGATGAGCGGCTAGCAGGGCCCAGCCGAACGCCAGCGGGATGGCAGCCGCCACAACGGGCCATTTTCGTCGCATCTTCGCTCCTTGTCGCACATTGCACGTGCCGTGATGAAGTACAAAGCAGCTGAGCACAATGGACAATGGCGAATACGCCCCGTTTCATGACCGGTTTCCGCCCCCGCGCTATGGTCTCAGCTAACGCCTGCTATTCCCTATCAACGGCCGAGACAACCGTATCCGGAGCGGATATCTTACACATGCCGAAGCGGTGAATTCTTTATTGTCGCAATTCGTCCCGCAATTCGCGCTTGAGGATCTTGCCGAGCGGGTTGCGCGGCAGCTCGTCCCGGATTTCGAGCCGCTCGGGCAGCTTGAACGTGGCGATGCCCTCTTCCCGCAGGTACGCCACGATTTCCTCCAGCGTCACGGCCGCCTCCGGGCGGGGCACCACGACGGCGCAGGCCCGCTCGCCGAGCACCTCGTCCGGGTAGGCCACCACGGCCACGTCGGCCACCTTCGGGTGGCCGGCGATGAAGCCCTCGAGTTCGGCCGCCGAGATCTTCATCCCGCCGCGGACGACCATGTCCTTGGACCGGTCGACGTAGCGCAGGTACTCGAGGTCGTCGCCGGCGATCTCGAGGATGTCCCCGGTGCGCAGGTAGCCGTCCTCGTCGAACGGGTCGGGCACGCCGCTGGCCGGCAGGTAGCCGGGGAACACGCCGGGGCCCTTGATCCGCAGCTCGCCCGGGACACCCGCCTGCGTGATCTCGGCGCCGGTCTGCGGGTCCACGATCCGCGCCAGCGTGGTGCGGGCCATCGTGAACTCCCAGTCCCGGGCGCGGTAGCGGGGGAAGTACTGCGCGCGCACCGCCGGGTCGGGGATGTCCTTGGGCGTGCCGAGCAGCGCGATGCCCTCGTTGGAGCCGTAGAAGTTGATGATCTCGATGCCGTGCCTGTCGTGCCAGCCCTGCAGCAGGCTCGGCGCCAGTGGTGCCGAGCCCGAGCCGAGAATGCGCAGCGAGGAGATGTCGGTCCGCGCCAGCAGCGCCTCGTTCTGCAGCAGCGCGGTGAGCAGCGCGGGCGGCGCGCAGGTATAGGTCGCGCGGTGCTGCTCGATCTGCCGCAGGAACGTGGCCAGGTCGAACGGATGGTGCTGCACCAGCAGCCCGCCCACCTTCAGCCAGGGCAGGAACATCCCGTTGATGCCGGCCATGTTCACCATCGGGAACGGGTTGAGCAGCACGTCGTCCGCCGTCAGGTCCGGGCCTTCCACCGTGCCCGTGCACATGGCCATCCAGTCGTAGTGGGTCCGCGGCACGCCCTTCGGCGTGCTCTCCGTCCCCGAGGTCCAGCAGATCGTGACGCAGTCGTTCGGGTCGGGGGAGAAGCGGTCCAGGTGCGCCGCCAGCCCGGACCGGTCATCGGCCGCCGCGATCCGCTCGTCGAGCCCGGCCCCGAACGCCCCCACCCACTGCAGTGAGGGGATCCGCGGCTGCAGCCCGGCCAGCTCATCCGCCGCGGGCCGCTGCCCTATCCGGCTCGCCGTGATGAACAGCTTGACCTGCGCCACGTTGGACAGGTGGGTGAGCTCCCAGGCGCGGTACTGCACCGGGAACGGGGCCACGATCGCGCCGATCCGCACGATGGCCAGGAACGCGACGACGATCTCGACCGTGTTCGGCAGCTGGACCCCGATCACGTCGCCCGATCCGGCGCCCTCTGCCAGCAGCACCTGCGCCAGCCGGGAGACCTGCTCGTCGAGCTGCGGCCAGGTCAGCGTGCGGAACAGGCCGTCCAGCAGCGCCTCCCGGTTCAGCGGGTCGGTGATCGCCGTGATGTCGCCGAACTGCGCGACCCGTTCGCGCAGCAGCGCGTCGATCATGTCGTCGGTCCAGTAGCCCTTGTCGCGGTACTCCCGGACCCGCTCCGCCGGATGCAGACCCACCTGTCCTCCCTAGGGCGCTAGCGCCGTCAGCGTGGCCACGCCCGCGGGGTCCGCGTCGCTTGAGCCGGGCACCAGCGCCACCTCGTCCACGCCCGCGTCGGCGTACTCGGCCAGCCGCGCGTGCACCGTTTCTCTGTCGCCCGCGAGCGACACGTGCCCGACCAGCTCGGCCGGGATGGCGGCCAGCAGCTCGCCCGGATGCGGCCGCGTCCGGGCGAAGCGCACCACGTCCCCGAACCCGGCTTCGGCGAACATCTCCCCGTAGCCGGGCGCCGGCAGGTAGGAGACAAGCCCGCGGCGCAGTTGCTCGATACCCGGCTCGTTCGGATCGATGACCGTCGCGAGCCATGCCGCGACCGGCGGCACCGGCCGCCCGGCCACCCGGCACTCGTCGTGCAGCATCTGCACCAGCCGGGCCGCCGACTTCGGCGTGACCAGGTTGATCACCATCCGGTCGGCCTGCCGCGCCGCGGCCCGGACCGCCCCGCGGCCGAACGCCGCGATGGTCAGCGGCGTCCCCGGCGCCCGGGTCCGCAGCCGGAAGCCGCGAGTGCTGATCACCTCGCCGCGCACGTCAGTCTTGCCCCCGGCCAGCAGCGCGCGCACCGCCGCGGCCGATTCGGCCAGCGCCAGCGCGGTGCGCTCCTGGCGGCGCCCGTGCCACTGCTCGACCACCACTGGGCTGGACGAGCCGAGCGCCACGTTCACCGTCCGCCCGGTCAGCTCGGCCAGCGAGCCCGCCCCCATCGCGATCATCACCGGATCCCGGACCGCGACGGCCAGCGGCCCGATGGTCAGGCTGGCCCGGCTGGTCCGCTCGGCCACGACCGCGCCGAGCGCGAACGCGTCGAAGGTGGCCATCTCGCCGATCCAGATCTCGCCGTACCCCAGCGCGTCCGCGGCCTGCGCCGTCCGCACCACCTCCGCGGCCGGCCGGTCCTGCCACA
>DAIOWL010000539.1:0-5277 GCA_036758545.1 Streptosporangiaceae bacterium
GCCCCTTACGGATGGGTCGATGTGCCGTTGGTCACGCTCTAACCGGACCGATGTGCCATCGACCCATCGGGGGCCGGCCTCCCGGGCCATCGGGACGGGCTCCCGGGCCATCGGGCCGGGCTCCTGGTCGGCTAGCGGATGCGCTGGGTGGCCAGGATGCGGCGGATCTGCACGGTCTCCCGGTCGTTGTACCGGTCGAGGATCGCGTGCAGGTCGTCCAGGTCGGACGGGCTGTTGTAGCTGGACAGTTCGCGCGCCAGCGCGGACCGCGCGGCGTGTGCGTCGCGGCTCTCACGGATCCGGCTGCGGATCGCGGTAATGGTGGGCATTCTTCCTCTCCTCCCTTCCATTTCAGTGTGCCCGACCAGCAACTATGCGTCCAATGACTTATTGACAACTAAACGATGAGCTAAAGTCATCGATATGGACACCGACGCGCTGCGCTGGCTCCAGCAGGTGACCGACGGCACCACGCTGACCGAGGTCAGCGAGCTGGAGTCGGTCACCCAGTCCGGTGTCTCCCGGGCCCTGGCCCGGCTCGAGGCGCAGATCGGCACCCCGCTGCTGCGCCGCTCCGGACGGACCCTGCGGATGACGCAGGCCGGGGCGGTGTTCAAGCCGCACCTGGACGCGCTGCTGCACAACCTCGACGACGGCATCGCCGCGGTCAGCCAGCTCATCGACCCGGACACCGGCACCGTGGCGCTGGCCTTCCAGCAGTCGCTGGGCACCTGGCTCGTCCCCGACCTGGCCCGCAGCTTCCGCACCGCGCATCCGGGCGTCTGGTTCCGGCTCACCCAGTCGCGCGACGAACCGGATTTCGTGATCCTGGACGGCGGGAACGCCGACCTCGAGCTCGGCTCGCGGCGGGCGCCGGACGAGGCGACGCGCTCCCGGCTGATCGCGGTCGAGCCGCTCCGCCTG
The DNA here is from genome assembly GCA_036758545.1 of Streptosporangiaceae bacterium. Lineage (GTDB taxonomy): Bacteria > Actinomycetota > Actinomycetes > Streptosporangiales > Streptosporangiaceae > Palsa-504. The sequence goes on from DAIOWL010000539.1 coordinate 925, forward strand.
GCCCTGCCGCGCGACCACCCGCTGGCCGGCCGGCGGCAGGTCCGGCTGGCCGAGGTGGCGGCCGAGCCGTTCATCGGCCTGTATGCGGCCTCGGCGCTGTGGCGGCAGACCGACGAGCTGTGCCGGCGGGCCGGGTTCCGTCCCACCGTGATCTTCGAGGGCGACGACCTGTCCAACGTCCGCGGCTTCGTCGCGGCCGGCCTGGGCGTGGCCGTCGTGCCCGCCCCGCGCGCCGGATCGCCGGAGGCCGTGCCGGGCCCGGTGACCTACCTGGAGATCCTCGACGAGGGCGCGGCCCGGGAGATCTTCCTGACCTGGTCGGCCGAACGCCGTCTGCTGCCCGCTACCGACCTGTTCCGCAGGCACGTACTCAGCCGCGCGGCCGCGGGACGGCTCCCCGCCGTCGCTTTATACCGAACGGGCCGGGCGCGTGCCGTCCAGCCCGGCGACGACGTCGGCCAGGATGTCGATGCCCTCGACGATGGCGGCCTCGCTGACGGTGGCGTAACCGAAGATCAGCCCGCCGGGACCGGGGTGGCTGATCCGGTACGGGGTAACACCCTCGATCCCGACCCCGGACCTGGCCGCCGCGTCGACCACGGTCGCCTCGTCCAGGCCCGGCGGCAGCCAGGTGACCAGGTGCAGCCCGGCGGACACGCCGGCCGGCTCGAGCCAGGGCAGCCGCCGGGACAGCGCGGCCAGCAGCGCGTCGCGGCGGCGCCGGTAGACCGGGCGCATCCGGCGCAGGTGCCGGTCGAACTCGCCCCTGGCGATGAGGTCGGCCAGGGCGAGCTGCTCCAGCGCGGGCGAGCCCCGGTCGGCGGCGATCTTGGCCTCGGCCATGGGCTCGGCCAGGTGCCCCGGCATGACGAACCACCCGAGCCGCAGCCCCGGCGCGAGGGTCTTGCTGGCCGACCCGGCGTACACGACCCGGTCCGGGGCCATCCCCTGCAGGGCGCCGACCGGTGTCCGGTCGTAGCGGTACTCGGAGTCGTAGTCGTCCTCGATGACGACCGCGCCGCTCCCGGCGGCCCAGCGCAGCACCGCGGCCCGCCGCTCGGCCGACAGCACCGAACCGGTCGGCCACTGGTGCGACGGCGTCAGCACGACGGCATCGGCGCCGGACGCGGCCAGCAGGTCCACCCGGATGCCGTCCCGGTCGACCGGGATCCCGGTCACCTCCAATCCGGCCGTCCGCGCGGCGGGCAGCGCGTCGTCACCAGAAGAGGGGTCCTCCAGGGCGAGCCGCGTCGCCCCCCTCGCGGCCAGGACGCCGACGAGCAGCGCGATGCCCTGCGCGTAGCCGGTGGAGATCACGACCTGGTCCGGCTGGGCCACGGTGCCGCGGACACGGTTCAGGTAGCCGGCGATCGCCGTCCGCAGCTCCGGCACCCCGCTGCCGGCCAGGTAGCCGAACAGGTCGTTCGGCGCGCTGGCCAGCGCGCCGCGGATCGCGCGCAGCCACGCGGCGCGGGGGAAGCTGGACACGTCGGCGCGGCCGTAGCTCAGGTCGATCCGGGGCGGGGTCTCGCGCGCCAGCCGCAGCCCGGCCACCGTCGGGGCCGGGCCGGCCGCCACCTGGGTATAGCCGCCCGCGTAGCTGGCCAGGTAGCCTTCTGACGCGAGCTGCTGGTAGGCCTCCACCACCACGCCGCGGGACACGCCCAGGTCCGCGGCGAGCACCCGGGAGGGCGGCAGGGGCGAGCCGCGCGGCAGCCGCCCGGCCCGGATCGCGTCCCGGATCGAGATCTCGATCTGCCGGTGCAGCGGGATCGGGGTGTCGCGTCGCAGGACGACCAGCACGCTGAAATTGGTCCTGGTTTTGTCCATCGAACTGGATCTTATCGTCAGGACCGATTCCTGTCAGGCTCGTGCCATGCGACGAATCATCAACTCGACCTACATCTCCCTCGACGGAGTCATCCAGGACCCGCAGGACTGGCCGGACAACGGCATCGAGAGCGACGGCACCGGCATGAAGGTGCAGACCGACCTGCTGTTCGGCTGCGACGCCCTGCTGATGGGCGGCCGCACCTACCCCGGTTTCGCCCCGGCCTGGATGGCCCGGTCCGGCGACCCGTTCAGCGACCGGATGAACAGCATGGCCAAGTACGTCGTCTCCAGCACGCTGACCGATCCCGAGTGGAACAACACCACGGTGATCAGCGGCGACCCGATCGCCGCGATCCGCCGCCTGAAGGAGGAGCCCGGCCAGGACATCGTGCAATACGGGTTCGGCCAGCTGTCCTACGCCCTGCTCGAGCACGGCCTGCTCGACGAGCTGCGGCTGTGGGTCCACCCGCTGTTCGTCGGCCGCGCCAAAGCGGACGACCTGATGTTCCGCCCGACCGCGACCGCCCAGATGGAGCTGGTCAGCACCCTCGCCCTCAACACCGGCATCGTCATCCTCACCTACCGCGTCCCCTCAGGCCGGTAGGGCTGCGGGCGACCCGGCCCGTTCGGTTCCTATTGTCCTGCGGAGTTCTCGGCCAGCTCGGCCACGTACGGCCGGCCCTCCCGCCACGCGGCGACCTGATCCGGCCGGCCGTATTCGGCCAGGTAGTCCGACACCCGGTCCTTGACGTGATCCCACACCCGCACGCCGTCGATCACGGTCTCCAGGGCCGGGTAGACGAAGACCGCCATCGACCGCCGGGTCACGGTGCCGCCCGCCACCACCCGGTGCCGGCCCGGCCGCAGCCGTCCGCCGGTCCAGCGGGCGAGCAGCTGCCCGGAGAACACCTGCAGCGCGCCGGGGATGACCGGCACCGGAATCCACACGCCGCCGGGGCCCTGCACCTGCAGCCCCTCGTAGTCACCCTGCTGGGCCAGCACGGTCACCGCCGAGTCGTCCGCGTGCTCGAGCAGCAGCAGCTTGTCCTCGTCGGCGGCGGTCTCCGGGTAGGTCCAGGTGGGATAGTCGTTCACGGTCAGCCGCAGGTGCGGCAGGGTACCGAGGCCGAACGAGCCGGGCGGCAGCCCCTGCGCCACGGCGTACAGCCCGAGCATCCTGCTCGCCAGCCCGCGGGACGCCTCGATGTACGCCTGCGCCGCGTCGCGCAGCCCGGGATCAGCGGCCGGCCACAGGTTGGCGTGCGCGAACAGGCCCAGGTGCTCCTCTGCCACGCCCGCCGCCCGGGCCGCGTCGATGTCGTCGAACTGGGCCACCATGAAGCGCTCGAGCTCAAGCCGGCCGAAGTCGTCCGGCCACTGCCGCCAGCCCCGGTACGGGTGCGGGCTGGCCAGCTTCGCCTTCTCCGCCCGCGGCAGGCTGAGCAGCCGTCCCGCCCGAGCGCCCAGGTCCGCCACCAGGTCCTGCGGCACGCCGTGGTTGACCACCTGGACGGCGCCGAACTCCTCGGTGGCGGTGCGCACCGCCTCCAGCTGAGCGCGGTCCCCGGCCTCGGCGGCCCCGACGTCGATCACGGGAATGGCAGGCGTCATCGGTTTCCCTTCCAGGTCAGTCCGTGCGCGTCAGTCCGTGCGCGTCAGTCCTTGCGGGCCACGCCGCAGATCGCGTCGACCTCGCGGGGCTCCGCGCTGGCGTCAGCCAGATCGGGCCGCCACCGGGAGGTGGTGACCACGCCCGGCGGGACCAGCGTCAGGCCGTCGAAGAAGCGGGCGATCTCCTCCGGGCTGCGCAGGTGGTACGAGCTGGCCGAGTTCTGGTTGTACGCGGCGATCGCCTGGTTCAGCGCGGGGCTGGTGTCGGTGCCGTCGGACAGGGCCAGGTAGCTGCCCGGCGGCAGCGCGTCCAGCAGCCTGGTCACGATCGACCGGGGCCCGGAGGGCTTGGCCGAGTCCGGCAGCTGGCCCATGATGCCCAGCATCATCAGCGCGATGGGCTGGCCGAAGTCCAGCGTGCCGGCGGCTTCGCCGAGGATCTCCTCGGTGTCGCGCACGTCGGCCTCGATGTAGCTGGTCATGCCGCCGGGGGCGCTGGTCAGCAGCGCGCGGGCGTGCACCAGCACGAGCGGGTCGTTGTCGACGTAGACGATCCGCGACTCCGGAGCCACCTGCTGGGCGATCTGGTGGGTGTTGTCGGCCGTGGGCAGGCCGGTGCCGATGTCGAGGTACTGGCGGATCCCGGCCTCGCCGGCCAGGTAGCGCACCGCCCGGCCGAGGAACCGGCGCTGCAGCCGGGCGATATGGGCGATGCCAGGGAACATCTGCAGGATCATGTCGCCGACCTCGCGATCGGCCGCGAAGTTGTCCTTCCCGCCCAGCAGGTAATTCCACACGCGGGCCGAGTGCGCGCTGCTGGTGTCGAGCCGCGGCGGGAGCGAAGCGCCCCCGCTCTCCGAGGGACTGATTCCCACTGCGTGCGCCTCCCGTTCGCGGCGCCGGCGAACC
>DAIOWL010000540.1:0-5272 GCA_036758545.1 Streptosporangiaceae bacterium
CTCGTACTGCTCCCTGGTTCCGCCCTTGAACTGATGGATGATGGCGTAACTCATCGATGAACCCCCCTGGTCCGTGGATGCCGTCACGGCGACGGCGACGGTGGCAATAACGGACCTGCGCCGCCCCCCACCCGATCCATACTGCCTCAGCCAGCAGGTATGCACCAGCTCTAGGGGCGGACGGCGGCGCGGATGGCCCGCAGGGCCGACGGCCAGTCGTGCTGCGGGTCGGGCAGCATCAGCTTGCCGAACGGGTACCGGTCGAACAGCTCGGCCGCCACCGGCTCCCAGGCCTGGTACAGCCCGACGACGGCATCGCGGCCGCGCAGGCCGCGGCGGCGGGCCCACGGGCTGTCCTGCACGAAGGCGAGATTCCGCGAGGACCACGGCTCGCCACGGGCCTGGTGGACGCGCGCGATCGCGGCCGCGATGTCGGCCGGCCGCAGGTAGAGCAGGAACGGCTCGGCGGGCGCCGCCTGCCGCTCGATCTCGGCGCAGATCTCCGCCACGGTGGCCACGGGAGCGCCGTCGATGAAGGCCGGCATGACGGAGTTCTGCAGGAAGACGCTCTCGCAGATGATGGTCTGCTCGGCGCGCAGGCAGCGTTCGGCCAGCCGGTGCCACTGAGCGGCCGAGTACACCCCGGGGTCGCCCGGCGCCGACGCAGACAGCAGCTCGTCCACCCGCCTGGTCCGGATGGGATGATCCGCGGCGCCCTCACCGAAGGCCCGCACGTGCTCGCCGCGGCGGGCCAGCCAGTCCGCGAGGTGCCCGGCCGTGGTCGTCTTGCCCGAGCCGATCATGCCCTCGATCAGGATCAGCCGCGGGACGGCCACGGCCTACGCTGGGCCAGCCGCGCCGGGCGGGGCCGGGAAGCCGCCGGTCAGCCGCTCGAAGGCGTCCGCCACCCGCAGGCAGCCGGCGTCGTCGAACCGCTTGCCGACGATCATCATCCCGACCGGGAGGCCGTCCGCCAGGCCCGCCGGGACGCTGATGGCCGGGTGGCCGCTGATGTCGAACGGCGCGGTGTTGGGGATCATCTCCAGCGCGCGGCCGATCTGGACCTCGCGCGGGTCGGAGGCGGCCGGAATCGGGGTGGCCACCATCGGCAGAGTCGGCATGACCAGCACGTCGAAGCGGCTCAGCGCCTCGTCGTACTGACGGCGCACCTCGAAGACGAGGTTCCTGGCCATGGCGTAGTGCCGCGCCTGGTACTTCTCCAGCGAGTAGCGGCCGCCGAGCACGACCAGCTTGACCGTCTCCGACCACGCGTCGGGCACCTCGAGGCGCTGCTTGCCGTAGTAGGCGATGAGCTCCGGGTCGTACAGCCCGTCCCAGTTCCAGCCGTACGCGTTCCCGTCGACCATCTGCACCGTGGCGCCGTCGGTCGCGATCACGTTCCAGACGTGCATCGCGTGCCGGTGCCACGGGATGCTGACGTCCTCGACCTGCATGCCCGCCTCGCGCAGCCGGTCCGCGGCGGCGCGGACGGTCTGGTCCACCCGCTCCTCGGACAGGTCGGGAATGCCGAACCCCTCGGTCACCAGGCCGGCCCGCAGCCCGGTGACGTCCTGGTTGAGGGCTGCGACATAGTCCTCCGGCCGCAGGTCGGCGGGCTGCCGTGGGTCCCAGCCGTCCCGGCCCGCGATCACGTTCAGCATCAGCGCGGCGTCGGCCACGGTGCGGGTGATCGGCCCGAGGTGATCGATGGTGAACTCGATCGGGAACGCCCCGGTGTACGGCACCAGGCCGTGGGTGGGCTTGTGCCCCACCGTGCCGCACCACGAACTGGGAATGCGCACCGAACCGCCCTGGTCCCCGCCCATCGCCAGGTCGGCTTCCCCCGAGGCCACCAGGGCCGCGCTTCCGGACGACGAGCCGCCGGTCGTTCGGTCCGTATCCCACGGGTTCCTGACCGGGCCGGTCACCGACGTGTGGCTCCCGCCAGAAAAGCACAGGTCCTCGCACACGGACTTGCCGGTGATCGTCGCCCCGGCCGCGAGCAGCCGGGTCACCACGGTCGCGTCCCGGCTGGGCACGAAGCCCTCCAGGGTGCGCGAGCCGTTCATCATCGGCACGCCGGCGACCTCGATGTTGTCCTTGATCGCGACCCGGCGCCCGGCCAGCGGGCCGTCAGGCCGCTCGGCGATCTCGGTCCGCACGTACCAGGCGCCCAGCGGGTTCTCGGCCGGATCCGGCTGCTTCCAGGTCCGGTCAGCGGGTGGCTGCGGCGCCGTCTGCGCGTACAGCTCCTCGACCGCGTCATAGGAAGACAGCAGGCCGGCCACCATGGGCTCGAACGAGCCGAGATCCTCGTCACTCAGATGCATCCCGTACCCGCGGGCGATCGCCGCGAGGTCGTCTTTGCCGGGCGGACGGACAGCCATGCGGGGCCTCCCTGGGAGAGTCGGCTTCCAGCGACTCTAGGAGCGCGTCGTCCAGCCGGTCAATACGGCACGATGGGTGCATGGCTAACGTGACGGAGTTGCGGGTCGCGCTGACGGTGGAGAACTTCGACCAGGCGGTGGCGTTCTACCGCGACGCGCTGGGGCTCGAGCAGATCGCCGACTGGAGTTCGGCCACGGGGCGCGTGGTCGTGCTCGAGGCGGGGCGGGCCACGCTGGAGCTGTTCGACCAGGCACAGGCCGAGGCGGTGGACGCGATCGAGGCGGGCCGGCGGGTGTCCGGCACGGTCCGGTTCGCGGTGCAGGTCGACGACAGCGTTGCGGTAGCGGGGCGGCTGGTCGCGGCCGGGGCCGAACGGGTCGCGGAGCCTGTCATCGCGCCGTGGGGCGATCGCAACGCCCGGGTCCAGGCACCGGACGGGATGCAGCTGACGTTGTTCACGCCCGGGTCCGGGGACTTACCGGGCCTTTTTCAGTTTCAGCTCGCCGCGGAGCAGGTCCATCAGCAGGCCGTCGTGGAAGGTGCCGTCGGGTCCGCGCTCGTACTGGCGCATGACCCCGACGGGGCGGAAGCCCACCTTGGCGTAGCAGCGGATGGCCGGCTCGTTGGCGGCCGCCGGGTCGATCGTGATCCGGTGGTGGCCGCGCTGCTCGAACAGGAACCTGGCCAGCAGCCGGACCGCCTCGGTCCCGGCGCCCCGGCCCTGGAAACGGCCGCCGAGGTAGATGTCGATCCCCGCCTGCCGGTACATCGGATCGTTCTCCTCGTGGTACTGGATGCCCCCGGCGACCTTCCCGTCGATCTCCACCACCAGCAGCACCGCGGAGTCGTCGCCGCGTAGTTCCTCCTCGATCACCTCGACCGGATCGGGTTCGGCCCACCAGCGCGACACCGACGGCTCGGCCAGGATCGCCCGCAGCTTCCGCGCGTCACCCGGGCGGCCGGGCCTGAGCGTGACCTTGCGGCCCACCAGGATGGGATGCGATCCGGCCTGGTCGTCGTCTGCTGTCGTCACGGGCACCACGCTATAACCCGGATAAACCTCTGCGCGGAACCACAGCGGTGTCACATTGCCGTGGTCAGAACCACGGCAACGTCACATTGCCGTGGTTGCGACCGCCGGGTTGCGCCGGTGGTGCCGCTAGCCGGGCTGATCGGCGGCGGACTCGCCGGGAGGGCTGGCGACGGTGCGGACGAAGCGGCCGATCTGGTCGATGGCGTCCCTGGCCTCGGGCAGGAAGCTCCAGAAGACGTGGAAGTCGTGCGTGGGCACCGGGTAGACCGTGATGCTGGCGTCGACGCCGCACTGGGTCGCGTGCCTGGCCAGCAGCTGGGCTTCCTGCAGGACGGCGTCGCCGGAGGCGGCCTGGATGAGCAGCGGCGGCAGCCCGGCCAGGGACGTCTGCAGCGGGCTGAGCAGCGGATCGTCGACCGGGTGGCCGGCCAGGTAGGCCTGGGCCAGGCGGTGCGCCATCTCCGGCGAGAAGACCAGCGAGGAATCCTGCGGTGGCCGCTGCGTCCGCCCGGTCAGGTCGACCCACGGGCACAGCAGCGCGGCCCCGGCGGGCTCCGGAAGGTCACGCTCGCGCAGGGCCAGCAGCAGGGACATGACCAGGCCGCCCGCTGAGGAGTCGCCGGCCACGACGATCCTGGCTTCGTCGCCGCCGGTGTCGCGCAGCCACAGGTAGGCGTTGACCGCGTCCTGCAGGGCCGCGGGGTAGGGGTGCTCGGGGGCCAGCCGGTAGTCGATGACCAGCGCGGGCGCCCGCGCCGCGAGGGCGATGGCGGCGGCCAGGTGACGGTAGCCGAACGCCGATCCGGCCACGTGCCCGCCGCCGTGCAGGAACAGCACCGTGGCCGACGACGCTATCTCGGGGGTGACCCGCAGCGCGGGCACGCCGCCCGCGATGACCGGGGCGACCGCCACGTCCGGCGGCGGCGTGAACTGCCCGTGCAGTTCCTCCAGGGCGGCCCGGATGCCGTCGAGATCGGCCACGTCGGCCGACGCGCGGGCCCACGGCTCCCACAGCAGGGCCATCCGGCCGGCCAGCTCACCGCCGACCGAACGGGTGACCGAGATCGCGTCGTCCAGGTCGGCGAGCAGCGACCGGGCCCGCGCCAGCAGGGCCTCGCCGGCCAGCGTCAGCTCGACGCGCTGGGTCGACCGGCGGAACAGGTCACAGCCGACGAGGCGTTCCAGGCCGCGGATCTGGCGGCTCAGCGCCGGCTGCGAGATGAACAGCCGCTGGGCCGCCCGGCTGAAGCTGAGGTCGTCGGCCACCGCGACGAACGCGCGCAGGTGGCGCAGCTCGATTGCATCCGGCGCCTGGGGCAGCGCCAGGACATTGGGAGCCGGCTCGTTCTGCGGTCCGTCCATGGTCCCAGTCTGGCCCATCGTCGCCCGTCACGGCCCGGCCTCGTGATGCACGTTGGGCATGAAGGCGATGCTCAACCGGCATTTCCGTTCCCGGCCGGAGGTCACCAGGCTGGCTTAGTAAGCAGACCGAGCCGCCAGGAGGCACCATGACCGGACAGCCGCCGGACCGCATCGTCACCGGAAACATCTCCCTGTCCCTGGACGGCCGGGTGACCGGGCCGGCCGGGGAGCACGACATGGGCTGGATCGTGCCGCACGCCCTGACCAACGAGTCACGCGCGCACCTGCTGAAGATCACCAGCACGGCCAGCACCGCCCTGCTGGGCCGCAAGAACTACCAGGGCTTCGCCGGGTTCTGGCCCGCCGTGGCCGGCGACGAGAGCGCCGACCCGCGGGACCGGGCGTTCGCCCGGTGGCTCAACGAGGCGGAAAAGGTCGTCGTCTCGCGCACGCTCACCGAGGCGAGCTGGCCCGGTTCCCGCGTCGTGG
>DAIOWL010000541.1:0-441 GCA_036758545.1 Streptosporangiaceae bacterium
TGCCGATGACCGCCTGCTCCAGCGCGGCCCAGGCCGCGTCCCGCGCGCCGTCCCGGCGGGCGTCCAGTTCCACGCACAGCCGGACCAGGTCCGCCAGCGCGTCCACGTTCACGTCCCCGGTCACGACCGGGGCCATGGCCGCGTCGCACGCGATCGCCTCGGCGCCGTCCCGGTCCAGCCACGCCCCGCCGTCGCTGCCGGTCTCGGACGCGGCCGCGCGGTGCGCGGCCCAGGCCGCGCGCACCTGCGCCGTCCATTCCTCCTGCAGCGCCGAGCTGCCGTCGAGCCGGAGCAGGTCCGCCAGCGAGATGTGCGCCCACACCTTGACCGGCTGCCCGGCCCGCTCGGGGAGCATGCCGCTGGCGACGAGGCGGCGCATGGCTTCGGCCAGGGCGTCGTGGTACCGCTGGTCCCGGGTCCGGTCGTCGTCCGCCCCGGCCG
>DAIOWL010000541.1:451-5265 GCA_036758545.1 Streptosporangiaceae bacterium
CCCGGGAGCAGCGGTACCACGACGCGCTCCAGGAGGCGATGCGGTGGTTCTGATTTTGCATCGTGATGTTGGTCATATCAGCGGGCGTGCGCGGCACCACCTGCAGCGATTCCGCGCCCTGCCGAATCCGTGCGCGCGCGAACTGAGCTGATTGAGTGGGATATCGCGTCCAGAAGACCCGGTTCTGTCTACGGCCGCCTTTCCACGGCGGCGGCGGCATATGCGCTCCTACGGCCATCCCGCCGGCCGCCATCCGGAGATTCCGTCATCATGCTGGTTGCGAGTGCTCAGGCCACGCACGTGCCGGCACGGCTCGGGCATCGGCGCACCGGCCGTTGTTAGCGGCCTATTTATCTGCACATAGGACCATGATCAACGGCAGTGCTCTTTGCGCGGCTCTGGCTGTTACGGAGCGTGACTGACCCGGCGGGCCTGGCTGTAGCCAAACCGTTCAGGACGCTTAACTTAATACGCGCTCCTCAATCAGCACGGTGCCGGATGACCTAGGTGTGCCCAGATCAGCCTTTCCGCGTGTCTCTCGGGGCTTACCTCGGAGCCGGGTACCTCATGCCGATTCGGCATGGCTGGTGGCCGGATCTGCTGTGGAATCGGTTCCGCCATGTCAAGTTCTGGGTGTCGCTGATTCTGGCGTCATGCCTTTGCTTCGGCCGGTCTGTACCGGGTTGGCTGCTGGTGGTTATGGTACGGGGATGGAGGGGGCTGCGTCGGCTGCTGGCGCGCGTGGTTTCCCGGTCGTGCTGACGAGTTTCGTCGGCCGGGCGGGGGCGGTGCGTGAGGTGGCGGGCCTGCTGGAGCAGTACCGGCTGGTCATGGTGACCGGGCCCGGGGGTGTGGGCAAGACCCGGCTGGCTGGAGAGGTGGCCATGCAGGTGGCGGCCCGGTTCGCGGACGGCGCGTGGCTGGCGGAGCTGGCCCCGGTGCAGGACGAGGCGCAGGTCGCGGCGGTGGTAGCCGCGGCGCTGGGGGTGCGCGAGCAGCCTGGTGTCCCCGCGGCGGAGGCGGTGGCGCGGGTGCTGGTCCGGCAGCAGGTCCTGCTGGTGCTGGACAACTGCGAGCACGTGATCGGCGCTGCCGCGGAGCTGTGCGCCGGGCTGCTGGCGGGCTGTGATGACGTGCGGGTGCTGGCGACCAGCCGGGAGCCGCTGGCGGTGGCCGGGGAGGCCCGGTACCGGCTGGGGCCGCTGACCCTGCCCGGCCCTGACGGGACAGAGGACGGCGGCGGGTCAGAGGCGGTGGCGCTGTTCACCGACCGGGCCCGCAGCGCCGACCCGCATTTCGCGCTCGATGAGCAGGCCGCCGCCGGGGTGGCGCGGCTGGTGGCGCGGCTGGACGGGATGCCGCTGGCCATCGAGCTGGCGGCGGCGCGGGTGGAGGCGCTGGGGGTAGGGCAGCTACTGGACCGCCTCGATGACCGGTTCGCGCTGCTGGCCGGCGCCGACCGGCTGGCGGCGTCACGGCAGCGGTCGCTGGCGGCCACCGTGGAGTGGAGCTACCAGCTGCTCGGTGAGCAGGAGCGGCGGGTGTTCCGGGCGGTGTCGGTGTTCCCGGGGCCGTTCACGCTGGAGGCCGCCGAGGCGGTGGCCGGGCAGGACGCGGCAGCCACAGTGCTGCGGCTGGTGGACTGCTCGCTGCTGGTCCCGCCGCGGGCCGGGCCGGACGGCCGGGCCCGGTATTCGATGCTGGAGACGCTGCGCGCCTACGGTACCCGGCTGCTGGCCGCGGCCGGTGAGCAGGACCAGGCGGCCGCGGCGCTGGCCGGGTGGGCGGTGGAGACGGCGGAGCAGGCCGCCGCGGGCCTGCAGACCAAGACCGGGGAAGCCGGTGCCGCGCGCTGGCTCGACGCCGAGGACGCCGCCATGCGCCAGGTGCTCTCCTGGGCGATGGGCCGCGACCGGGAGACGGCGCTGCGGCTGGCCGGCGCGCTGGACTCGTGGTGGATCCTGCGGGGCCGGCTGCCGGGCCTGTACCCGCTGCTGGCCGAGCTGGCCGGGTACGCCGAGCCGGGCAGCGACCGGTGGTGCAGCGTCCAGTTCTGGGCCGGCTGGGCAGCGTGGTCCTCGTCCGATGCGGCCGGGGCGCTGGAGGTGTTCACCGCGCTGCGGGACGCGGTGGCGGGCCAGCCGCCGTCCCGGGCGCTCGCCGATGCCCTGGCCGGCCGGTCGCTGGCACTGGGGTTGCTGGGCCGGGACCCCGAGGCGGTCGAGGATGCCCGCTGTGCCCTGGCCGTCGCCCGCGAGCTGGGCTATCCGCTCGGCGAGGTACGCGCCCTGCTGCACCTCGCCTTCGCCGCCGCGGCCGTCGACGACGTAGACGAGGCGGTGCGGCTGGCCCGGCAGGCCGAGCAGTTCCCCGGCGAGGTTCCGCCCTCGATCGCCCGGCAGTGCAGCATGGCGGTGACCGAGGTGCTGATCCAGGCCGGCGACTTCGCCGCCGCCGAGCCGGTCTGCGCGCCCGCGCTGGCCGCGTCCCGGGACGCGGGCGACCTGTGGAACCTGCCGGACCTGCTGTACCGGATGGCGCTGCTGGACCTGCGGGCGGACCGTGCCGGGGACGCCGCGGCGCACCTGCGGGAAGCAATCCGGCTCGCCTTGCGGGCCGGTACCTGGAACCCGGGCTACCTGGACTACTGCGGGCACCTGTGCGCAGCGACCGGACGCTACCCTGAGGCCGTCACGGCGTGGGCCGCTTATGCCGCCCTCATCTCTCACGTGGACTGGCCCGGGGATGCGCGGAACCGGCAGGAACCGCTGCGCGCCGCCTGCCAGGCGCTGGGACCCGAGCAGGTGCGGGCAGCCGAGGAGCGCGGCGCGGCGATGAGCTGGGCCGTCGCCGCCGAGTACACCCTGATGCTCACCGAGGACCCCGGCCCGCGGCAGGCCCCGGCGGCGGCGGGACTGGGCGGGCTCAGCGCCCGGGAGCGGCAGCTGGTCACCCTAGTCGCCCAGGGCCGCACCGACGCCCAGATCGCCAGCGACCTGTTTATCAGTATCCGCACCGTCCGGTCTCACCTGGACCGGATCCGGGACAAGACCGGCTGCCGCCGCCGCGCCGACCTGACCCGCCTGGCCCTCAGCGCCGAACTGGTCTAACCCGCGCCACGGGCCAGCTATCCCGCTGCCGCGCACGTGTGGGTAGTCCTACCCCGGCTGCCGCCAAGACGGGAAAGGGGTAATCCGGCCGCTGCCGCGCCTCCCGCCTCCTGAGAGAACCTGCCGTCAAGGCCGGAACGCCCGGCCAGTTCCGAAACCGGGAGACGATCATGTTCACACGCCTTTTCCGCCGGGAAACCCACCCGCACACTGCCGCGCGCCTGCGCCGGATCACCGCGGCCCTGGCCGCCGTGAGCGGCGGCCTGCTGGCTTGGGCCGCCGCCGTCCCGGCCGCCTCGGCCGCGACCATCTGGGTCCCGCGCCCGGGTGCAGGCGGCGCATACGGGCCAGTCCCCGCCACCCCGCCGGCGGTCCCGGTCCAGGTGATCACGGCCGGCGGCATGCCCGGCTGGCAGATTACCCTCATCGCCTTGGCCGCCGCCCTGGCCGCGGCCACCGCCGCGGTGTTCCTGGACCGCACCCGGGCCAGCCGCCGGTCCGCCTCCGCAACCGGATAACACCCCGCCGCGCCGGCCTGATCGCCTGGTCGCGCAGGCCCCACCGTCGACGCTAACCCCAGCCGTGCCAGCGGGCTGGCGGCGGGATTCCCAGGTCCCGGGCGGCAGCGCAGCCGCTCGCGCAGGACCCGGCCATACCAGCGGACAGCCCGGGCCCGCTCCCGCGGCCCCCGGGCCGCGTACATCCAACCAACCGGCGGGAATCACCGCCCGGCCATCAGGAGGCAGCAATGCAATCACAGAACCCTACCCGCGCCAGCGGCTTCGTCGTGGCAGCCGACGACGGTCAGCCCTTCTGGTTCCTCAACACCTTGACCATCACCAAGCTCGGCAGCGACCAGTGCGGCGGCCAGATGAGCATCCTCGATCACCGGGTACCGCCCGGCTTCGCCCCGCCGCCGCACCTCCACCACCACAGCGACGAAGCGCTGCTCATCCTGGACGGCCAGCTCGACGGGTTCTGCGGAGACCACCCATGGCGGGCCGGGCCCGGCTCGCTGGTCTTCATGCCCCGCGCGGTCCCGCACGGCTTCACCGTCTCGGACGAGGGACCGGGCAGGATCATCATCGTGGCCTCCCCCGGCGGCTTCGACCAGTTCGTCGCCGCCGTCGGCGAGCCGGCCCGGGACCTGTGCCTGCCCGTCCCCGTCCCGCCCGACCCGGCCCGCCTCACGCAACTGGCCGCCGCCCACGGCATCCAGATCCTGCCCCCGCCCGGACCGTAACGACCCCAGGGACGTGCCTCCAGCTTGTCGGACTGCGGATCCTTGAGAACCATCGCCGGAAGGACGGAAAGCTGGAGGAACGCCCGTCTCGGCGCGGACCGCCGAGACGGCCTCTAACTCTCCAAGGCGGTTAGCGGGTGCCCCCGGAAACCCTGACCTGCGCGCCTTCGGGTGACGGCGCCCAGGGACCCGAGGCGGCCCAGATCGGGTACGCGCGCCCTGAGCCACGTCGGCAGTCACGCTATGTGACGAGGTTGCCTGCGATCCTCGCAGAGCTGTGCCGAATCGTCCACAGATAATTCAGCCGCTGGATGTTCAAATAGCGAGGGCGGTAACAGCCGTCAGGACAGCCCGTTTGTGAAGGTGCGGTCCGCCGCGGGCAGCGGCGACTGCCGGGCCGCGGCACGCTCTCTAGCGGGACTGGCTGCACCTTAGCAGGCCCCGCCGGCTCGATGCGGTCT
>DAIOWL010000542.1:0-5256 GCA_036758545.1 Streptosporangiaceae bacterium
ATGTACGCCGACACGATCACGCCGTCGATGCAGCGGGCGATCGACGAGACCAGCCGGAGGCGAGCCAAGCAGGTCGCCTACAACGAGGCCAACGGGATCAACCCGCAGCCGCTGCGCAAGCGGATCGCCGACATCCTGGACCAGATCGTCCGCGAGGACGCCGACACCGAGCAGCTGATCGGCGGCGGCGGGCGGCAGCAGTCCCGCGGCAAGGCGCCGGTGCCGGGGCTGTCCTCGCGCGCCCGCGCGGTCGCCGCGCAGGCGGGCGGGCGCACCGCGGAAGGCGAGCCGACTATGGAGGCCAGCGCCGCCCGCGCCGAGCTCGTCGGCCTGATCAGCGAGCTCACCGAGCAGATGCACGCCGCAGCCGCCGAGCTGCACTTCGAGGTGGCGGCACGGCTCCGCGACGAGATCCGCGAGCTCAAGTCCGAGCTCCGCGGCATGCACGCCGCAGGCGTCTGAGTTACGAGTAACCCCTGACGGGTGAGGCGCGGGTCCGGCAGCCTCTTAGGCTCAGGCTATGGACCAGGCCGAGGGTTCGGCGCAGGCGGCGGCCGTGACGGCTGCGGAAAGCCCGCGCAGTGCGCCCGAGCAGCACTGGCTCGCGCGTCTTAGCTTCCTATTCGTCGGTCTGGCGGTCGTCTTCGTAGCGGTCTTTGCCGAGCTGAAGAGCCTCACGATGCTCGCTGTGGGCCTCGTGGGCGCGGTCGTGAGCCTGGCCGCCGCGTACTTCTTCCTTTCCCGGCGAGGCGTGTGGCGCTGGCTGTCGCTGGCGGTCTTCGTCCTGACGCCGATCGCCGTGATCGCCGTTTTCGCCCTCAGGAACCTGCTATGGGTGGCCGTCGTGGCGGCCGCCATCTGGCTGCTCGCGAGCATGACCGCGCGCCTGGCGCTGGTCCGGGATCATCCGGACTGGCGGATGCCCGAGCATCCCGCGGAACCGCCTGCCCAGCACCCGTACCTGATCATGAACCCGAAGTCCGGCGGCGGGAAGGTCGAGAAGTTCGACCTGAAACGCAAGGCCGAAGAACGTGGCGCCGAGGTGTTCCTTATCGACGGATCCGAGCCCGTCGACGTCGCCAAGGTGGCTCGTGAGGCCGTGGCCCAGGGTGCCGATCTGCTCGGCGTGGCCGGCGGTGACGGCACGCAGGCCCTGGTGGCCGGCATCGCCGCCGAGCACGGCATCCCGTTCGTGGTGATCAGCGCGGGCACCCGTAACCATTTCGCCCTCGACCTCGGGCTGGACCGCGAGGATCCGTCGGCCTGCCTGGGCGCCCTGTCCGACGGCGTCGAGTTGCGGGTCGACCTCGGGATGATCAACGGCCAGACCTTCGTCAACAACGCGTCGTTCGGCGCCTACGCCGAGGTCGTCGAGACCCCGGCCTACCGCGACGACAAGCTCAATACGACGCTGAACCTGCTTCCGGACCTGCTGCAAGGCCAACGCGGAATACGGCTCTCCGCGCGGACGGACGACATGGAGATCAGGTCGCCACAGGCCTTGCTGGTGGCCAACAATCCGTACGGAACCGGGGACATTGCCGGCCTGAGCCGCCGCGCGCGGCTGGATGCCGGCCTGCTCGGTGTGATCGGTGTCAAGGTGCGCAACGTGCAGCAGGCCGTCGATCTGCTCCGCGGTCGAAGGGCCGTCGGCGTACGGGTGCTGACCACGAAGAAGATCGAGATTACCGCCGATGTACCCCAGGTCCCGGTCGGTGTCGACGGCGAGGCGCTATCGATGTCGACGCCAGTGGTCTGCGCGATCTCCCCGGGCGCGCTCCGCGTCTGGGTGCCACGAGACCGCCCGGGCGTCGCTCCGCCGAAGCCCCCGCTCAACTGGGCTCGGCTGTGGCACCTGGCAGGCATCCACCGTAAGCGTGCTGAGGTGGCGCCGTGAGAGCCGGCTTCGAGCGCGTCACCGGGCTGGATGACGTGATACGCCGCGCCGCGGAGCTATCGGCGCGGACGCTGGTCTTCGACGTGGAGCCGCTGGTGGCTTACTGGGATGGCGGTCAGGAGGCCCTCGACGAGGGGATTGCCCGGGTACTCAGCGAGGTCGCCGTGCTGCCGGCCGTGCAGGTGGTGTGCTTCGCCACCAACTC
This sequence comes from Streptosporangiaceae bacterium, assembly GCA_036758545.1. Taxonomy (GTDB): domain Bacteria; phylum Actinomycetota; class Actinomycetes; order Streptosporangiales; family Streptosporangiaceae; genus Palsa-504. The sequence continues at coordinate 2,103 of DAIOWL010000542.1, forward strand.
GCTGCGCCGCCCGTCGGTGGTGCCCAGCCAGGCCGCCGTACAAGTGGTCTACCTGGCATCGGCGAACAAGCCGGTGCAGACCGTGGCGTATCGGCATTTCCCCCGGCCGGGCATGGTGATCGGAGATCAGGTCGCCACGGACGGGATCCTGGCGCGGCGGCTGGGCTATGCGTTCCTGCTGTTCGACCCGCAACTAACAGAAGTTCCGCCCGGCCCGCGGCTAATGGGTGCCTGGGGGCGGCTGGTACGGCCACTGTTGTTCACGCGGGCCGACGCCTGAATAAATAAATGCCTCATAATTCACCTGGTCACCAGCGGCCGCGTCGCTCCCATTAACCGCTTTAATGATCATTTTCCGGCACGGTATAGTGCGTGGCGAAGCGGGGGAGCGCTGTAGCTCCGTGCGGCGGGGGCCGTGAAATGACGGAGGCGCGACAATGCCCTGGGTCGTCCGGGACGCGGTCGACGAGATCAACCGCTCGGTGGGCCGCCGCTGGCAGGGGCTGGACCGGCTGCTGCCGTCCCGGGCTGAACTCCCCGAGGGCTGCGCGGCACCGTTCGTGGCCACCGGGGCCAACGGCCGACCGGCCGGGCTGGCGGCCTGCCGTCACGAGCATGTCAAGTCCGGAACGCTGAGCCAGACCTGGGGTACGGCGGACCGGTTCTCGCTGGTCGCGCGGCTGCGTGAGGCCGACGCGTCCGCCGCCCTCGACGACCTGATAGGGCAGTGGCGCGATCACCTGGCCGACCTGCCCGGGACCTGCGCCGACGACACCGCGGCGATGGTCACCTGGCCGGCCCGGGACGTCAGCGGAGTGACGACGCTGCTGCGGCACGGGCTGCAGCCCATCACCGTGATCGCGGTGCGCCCGGCCCGGGCCGGGGCCGCCGCCCCCCGCTCGGCCGACGACGCCGGGACCCGCCCGGCCGGGGCCGACAGCCTGGTCATCCGCGAGGCCGGACCCGCCGACCTCGACGTCGTGACCGAGCTCGAGATGGGCGTGATCCGCTACGACGCGCTGTTCGGCGCGGCCATCCTCCGCCCGGCCACCGGGGAACTGGTCCGCGCCGAGACCCGGGCGGCGCTGGCCATCCGGCCGGCCAGGGCCTGGCTGGCCGAACGGGACGGCGAGCCGGTCGGCCTCGTCCACGTCCAGCCGCCCGAGGAATCGCGCTGGATCACCGGCATGACACGGGCAGGCGTGACGGCGTACCTGCAGACCATGTTCGTCCGGCCCGGTGACCGTGGCGGTGGGGTCGGAGAGGCCCTGGTCAGGCATGTGCACGCGGTGCTCGACGCCCGTGGCGTGGACACCACGCTCCTGCACTACGCGCAGCTGAACCCGCTGTCCGCGCCGTTCTGGAGCCGGATGGGCTACCGTCCGCTGTGGACCGGATGGGAGGTGCGACCGGCCGCCTCGCTGCGGTGAGGCGGAATGCTGAAGGTCTGCTCACGGTTTGCTCCAAGGACAGCCGACTAGCAGAAAACCGGGGGAGGTGGGTAGTGCTAGTCAGCCTGATCGCGGCCATCGTGGCGGCGCTGCTGTACGGCATCGCCGCGGTGATGCAAGCGATCGCGGTACGCGCAGCCAGCAACAAGTCGGCCGAGGACGCTTCCGGGGGCGTCGACCCGGGGCTGGTCGTGCGGCTGCTGGGTCAGTGGCGGTTCGTCGTCAGCATGGGCCTGGACGCGCTCGGCTTCGTGGCCCAGCTCATCGCCCTGCACCGGCTGCCGCTGTTCGCCGTCCAGGCGTTCGTGGCGTCGAACCTCGCGGTGACCGCGGTGGTGGCCTCACGGGTAATCAAGGTGACCCTGTCCTGGCGGGAGTGGGCGGCCGTGCTCGGTGTGGTGGCCGGCGTCGGCTTGCTCGGCGTCACCGCGGGCGCGGAGGGCGCCGCGCAGGTGGGCGCGGTGTTCAAGCTGGCGCTCATCGTGGCCATCGCGGGCCTGGCCGTGCTCGGACTGGCCGCGGCCAAGCTCAACGAGCCCTACCGGACCACCGCGCTCGGCCTGGTCGCCGGTTTCGGCTACGGGGTGCTCAGCATCGCGGCCCGCGTGCTGACCGGGTTCTCGCCGCTCGAGCTGGCCCGTGATCCCGCCGCCTACGCCGTCGCCGCAGCCGGCATCATCTCGTTCATGTTCTACGCCACCGCGCTGGAGAGTGGCAGCGTGACCGTTGCCACCGCGGCCGTCGTGCTGGCCGAGACGATCCCGCCGGCCGTCATCGGCGTGATCTTCCTCGGCGACCAGACACGCCCGGGCCTGTCCGTGGTCGCCTGGGGCGGCTTCTTCATCGCCGTCGCTTCGGCCGTCATGCTGGCCAGATTCGGCGAGGCCCACCAGACAGAAGACGTCGCGATGGCCGACGCGGCCGCCCGCAGGCAGGCAAATGCCGGGCCGGCCGCCGCCGGCCTGTTATCCTGGTGGCCCGTGGACCTGCAGTTTTTCAATGCCCTATTGGGCACCGCCGTACCGGACACCACGGGAGCCTCATAGTGGCCGCATCATCACTTCATCCACGGCCGGCACAAACCAGACATCTCTTCGTCACTGGGGGCGTTGCCTCCAGCCTCGGCAAGGGTCTGACTGCCTCCAGCCTCGGCCGCCTGCTGAAACTGCGCGGCCTGCGGGTCGTGATGCAGAAGCTCGACCCCTACCTCAACGTCGACCCGGGCACCATGAACCCCTTCCAGCACGGCGAGGTGTTCGTGACCGACGACGGCACCGAGACCGACCTGGACGTCGGGCACTACGAGCGCTTCCTCGACACCAACCTGTCGGGTGAGGCGAACGTCACTACCGGCCAGATCTACTCGACGGTGATCGCGAACGAGCGCCGTGGCGCCTACCTCGGCGACACCGTGCAAGTCATCCCGCACATCACCAACGAGATCAAGGCCCGCATCCTGCAGATGGGCGGCGACGAGGTCGATGTGGTGATCACCGAGGTGGGCGGGACCGTCGGGGACATCGAGTCCCAGCCGTTCCTGGAGGCGATCCGCCAGATCAGGCACGAGATCGGCCGGGACCGCTGCTTCTTCCTGCACGTCAGCCTGCTGCCCTACATCGGCCCCTCGGGGGAGCTGAAGACCAAGCCGACCCAGCACTCGGTGGCCGCGCTGCGCAGCATCGGCATCCAGCCGGACGCGATCG
>DAIOWL010000543.1:0-5252 GCA_036758545.1 Streptosporangiaceae bacterium
TACGGCCCGATCCTCCCCGACGGGGTCCTGGAGGACGACGGCGCTGACCGCGGCATCATCTTCGTCTTCGTGGGTGCCTACCCCAAGCGCCAGTTCGAGTTCGTCAAGACGCAGTGGCTGAACGACGGCATCTTCATCGGCGCCCCGGCTGAGAAAGACCCGCTCGCCGGCGCCAGCGACGGAACAGGCACCTTTACCATCCCGCAACGGCCGATCCGCCGCCGACTGCAGAGCCTGCCGCCGTTCGTGATCACCCGGGGCGGAGAATACTGCTTCGCCCCGAGTTTGCGCGCGCTGCACTGGCTCGCGGAGCCGCACACAGAAACGGCTGAATAGGAAGGCGATAGAACGTGACAACCAGCCCACCACACACCGACCGCTGGAAGGCTCTCGATTTCGGGCCGCCGCCGTCGGGTGCAGAGGAGCCCGACCAGCCCGTACTCGTCGAGTACACACGCGACGAGCAGGTGGCGGTCGTCACGCTGAACCGCCCGCACGCAGACAACGCGATCACGACAGCGATGGGGGCGCGCCTGACCGAGATCCTGGAAACGATCGCGGTACGCCCCGCGGTCCGCGCGGTCATCCTCACCGGAGCGGGCCACCGGGCCTTCTCTGTCGGCAGCGACCTGCGCCAGCGTAAGGACATGACCAAAGAAGACTGGCTGCGGCAGCGCCAGGACTTCGACCGGACTCTCTACACCGTGCGCCAGCTGCGCAAGCCCATCTTCACCGCTGTCAACGGAATCGCCTACGGCGGCGGCTGCGAGCTCGCCCAGAGCACCGACTTCATCGTTGCGTCCGACAACGCGGTCTTCGGCCAGCCAGAGGCGATGCTCGGCCTCGCCGCCGGGGGCGGGTCGCCAGCGCTGCTTCCGCGCCTGCTCCCCCCGGGTAAAGCCATGCAGATGCTGATGACCGGTGATCCGATAAGCGCGATGGAGGCGTACCGGCTCGGGATGGTCAACGAACTCTACGCTCGAGACGAGCTCATCGACGCCGCCCACCGGATCGCGGAGAAGATCGCCAGCAACTCACCAACGGCGGTACAGGCAGTCAAACAGGCGGTCCGGATGGGCCAGGGCGAGCCGATCGAGCAAGCGATCGCCATCATGATGGAAGCGCACTGGCGCTCGGCCGTCCATCCCGATCGCGCCGAAGGCATCGGCGCGTTCAACGAAAACCGCGAACCTACCTTCGAGGATTCCGACCACTGATTAACGTCGGATCTACAACCGCGCCAGGGAGCTAATCACTATCACCCTCCACTGGGTGATGACCTAGCAATAGGCCGGGGCGAAGGTGGACCGAACGATCTCGATGACAGGGCATGGACGAGGATGCCAAGGCTCGAGGCCTAGAGGAGCAGCCCGTGGACACACCGGGGACGCCGGTCGGTTCGCCACCGGGTGAGCATCCAGAGGTCGCGGGTCAGCGCACCGCCGAACCGGCCGGAACCGATCAGCCACCCGCAGGCCCTCAGCCATCGCCGGAGCCCGGGAAGCGCAGGAGGCTGCTGTATGTCACGCTCCCCGGCTGCTGGGGCGCGCTCATCGCCGGGTGCCTGTCCTTCACCCCGTCGCTGTTGCCCCGCACCGGCATCATCCAGGGCATCGTCTGGGGCATCACCGCCGCCATCGGCTACGGGGTCGGCGTGCTCGCCGCGCAGATCTGGCGGTCTTTCCCGGACCGGGAGCCGCGGCGCCCGCGGCGACGGTCCTGGCTGATCTTCTTCATCAGCGCGGCCGTGCTGACCGTGGTCTTCTTCGGGCTCGGGCAGTACTGGCAGTACTTGATCCGCGGGCTGATGGGGGTGACCGAGTACAACATCGCGCTCGTGGTGGCCTCCCCGTTCGTCGCGGCGCTGGTGTTCTGCCTGATCCTGCTGATCGGGCGCGGCCTGCGCGGCCTGTACCACTGGGTCGCGCACCTGCTCCACCGCTGGATGGGCCAGCGCGCGGCGCGCGCGATCGGCTGGGGCCTGGTGGCCGGACTCACTTACGTGGTGATCACCGGTCTGCTGTTCGATGGCTTTATCAACGCCATGAACAGCGCATATTCGCTACGCGACACCAAGACCGCCGAGGGGGTCCACCAGCCCACCACCAGCCTGCGGTCGGGCGGGCCTGGCTCGGTCATCCCGTGGGACACGCTGGGCTGGCAGGGCCGCAATTTCATCGGCAAGGGCCCGTCGGTGAGCGACATCGAGAAGGCCACCGGTCACCCGGCCATGGAGCCGATCCGTATCTACTCCGGGCTGGCGTCGGCCTCCGACGCCGAGGCCCGGTCCGCCCTGGCCGTCCGCGACCTCGAGCGCGCGGGCGGGTTCCAGCGCAAGTACCTGCTGGTAGTGAGTACGACCGGCAGCGGCTGGGTCGACCCGGCGCTGTCGGACTCGTTCGAGTACCTCACGGGCGGCGACTCGGCGATCGTGGCGCTCCAGTACTCCTACCTGCCGTCCTGGATCTCCTACCTGGTGGATCAGTCCAAGGCCCGCGAGGCGGGCCGCGCGCTGTTCGACGCGGTGTACGGTCCCTGGTCGCAACTGCCCCAGGACAAGCGCCCCCGGCTGCTCGTGGCCGGCGAGAGCCTCGGGTCGTTCGGCGGCGAGACCGCCTTCAGCGGCGAGCAGAGCATGGCCAACCTCACCAACGGCGCGCTGTGGGCCGGGCCGCCCAACTTCAACACGCTGTTCCGGGAGTTCACCGACCACCGCGACGCCGGCAGCCCCGAGGTCCAGCCCGTCTATCACGACGGGCGGATCGTGCGGTTCGCGGACGATGCGACCACCGACATACCACCGGATGGCCAGTCCTGGCCGGCCAGCCGGGTGCTGTACATGATGCACCCGTCCGACCCGATCGTCTGGTGGAGCCCGCACCTGATCTTCAGCGAGCCCGACTGGATCGGCGAGGCCCCCGGCAAGGACGTGCTCGAGGGCATGTTCTGGATTCCCCTCGTGACCTTCTGGCAGGTCACCGCCGACCTGCCGTTCGCCACCGGGGTCCCGGCCGGGCACGGCCACAAGTACACCAGCGAGTACGTCGACGGGTTCAACGCCATCATGCAGCCCGCTGGCGTCACCTCACAGGAGCTGACCGATCTCAGGAAGATCATCGCGAGCGGGAAATAACCGCATGCCTGCCGGACCATGTCATCGGGAAGCCCACGCCCAGATGGACGCGGCCGCAAGAACACCCAGCCCGTTCGTCGCCCAGTGCAGCCCGATCGACGCGATCAGACTGCCGCTGCGGCGCCGCAGCTCGCAGAACACCACCCCCGACAGAGCGGTAAACAGGACCGTTCCCAGCACCGAAATCGCCTCGCCGGATGTCCCTTTCCCGACGGCGCTGCCGATCGCCTGGTTGTCCGTGGCCAAGCCGAGCGACGGAAGCACATGCCACACACCGAACAGCGCAGACGACACGACAGTCGCTGTCAACGTCCCGCGGCCTCGCCGGAGCAGGCCCCACAACACCCCGCGGAAGGCGACCTCCTCGAATAGCACCGTGCCCAGCGGGATGAGCAGGAAAGCGGTCAGCAGGGCATGTTCCCAGCCCAGGTGATAGCGGGCGTCGCGAAAGGCGTCGCGGGTCAGCGGAAGCGCCGCGCCCAGGGCGAACACCACGGCCACGGCTCCGATCGCACCGGCCGCCCAGATGAGCCCGCGCCGCCAGGTTCCCCGGCCCAGGCCGAGCTCCTGCCAGCTGAGCCCGGCCCACCGGGCGATCGCCAGGAACCCCGCCGCGCCGACCGGCCCGAGGACCAGCGAGGCATGCGCCACGCGGATATCGATCACGTTGACAGCCGCGAGGACGACGATGACGATCGCGACCGCCCAGCCGAGGCGCCCCGGAGGCGTCCCGGATGTCTCCGCCATTAAGCCCCCTTCCTGCTGCCCGCGAAGGCGCGGACGGATCTAGGGCTCATAGCGTCTACGCGTTTGGCGCAACCTCTCACCAAGGCCGGTAGGGAATACCGTCTTGTGCCCTCGGTTTGGTCACGAGCCGTCGGTACCCAGCGCCTCGGTGATCTGCTGGATGGCCTCGGCCTCCCCCGGACTCACGGCCTGCCCGTGCTCTCTATGCGCGGCCGCGACCTTGCCGGCCAGGGAGACGACGAAGCGCCGGTAATCCCCGACTTCCCCGGTAGTTGCCTTGCTCTCCAGCAGCGCCACCGCACTGCGGAGATGTGCGAGCCCGTTGTCCCTGAGCTCTTCGGGGGAGTGATATCTGGTGCGGTCTATCTCAGGCTTCGTGGCCACGATTTCGTCGAGGAGCTCGCTGTCGCCATGCTCGGCACGCGCTTCGGTGTAGGCCTTGGCCATCGCGATGGTCTCCCGGAACGTTCCCCCGCGCGCGGCGGTGACGACGATCATCCCGGCAGCCGGCGGCCCTTCAAGGACCACCTTCCATTCCTCGGGTGAAAAGGCAGCCTTTGTCGTCATGCCACGCTCCTACGCTCGTCTGCACAGATGGGGACCCGTACAGCATCTCACCAGCCGCCGCTGGTTCAGCTGCCCAGCAGCTTAGCCTTGGCCGCGGCGAACTCCTCGTCGGTGAGCATGCCCTGCTGGTGCAGCGCCGCGAGCTGCTGCAGCTGATCGGCCACGGACGGCCCGGCTGCGGGCGCGGCCTGGGGCGGCGGGGCCTGGGGTGGCGGGGCCTGCTGCTGCGGCGGGGCCTGCTGCTGCTCGAGCTGGTTGATGCGGTCGTCCTGGTAGGCCTCGTCCGCGGCTCGCTGATCCGAGGCCCGGGCCATATGCTTGCCCGCCATGTAAGCGCCCCCGCCGACCGCGGCGGCGCGCAGGAGCGGGCGTCGTCGTCTGAACATCGTGTCCTCCTACTGCCTACTGCTTGATAGGAACGGGTGGCAGCTCACTGCTGCCCATGGAGAAGCCTGACGTGCTGCCCGTAGGCCGCGATGCCTGCCGGAAACCCGTACGGCCCGCGGATTCGCTGAAGTCGCGGTGAGATATCTCGGTAATCCAGGTCGGGATCATCGCCGCAGTCGCAGCAGACGAGCTCATAGTCATCGGTGTAGCCGCCTTCGGGACGGCCTTCCATGAGGTGGACCGGCTGACGTCGCAGGACCACTGTCCACCCCAGCGTCGGCTCATCATGGATCTGCATGCCGGTCTCCGCGGGCTATTGTGCGGAGCTCTCACCGTGCAGGGCGTCCTGGAGTTCCTTCTCGTCGTCCTTGGACAGGGACGTCTTCAGGACCGTGCCGCCGTACTTGCTCATCGCCTC
>DAIOWL010000544.1:0-5250 GCA_036758545.1 Streptosporangiaceae bacterium
TCGGCCCAGTCGCCGGGGAAGTCGAGCACGGCCACGGCAGCGGTGGGGAACCTGATCGGCGCGTCGTCGCCGTCCGGCGGCAGGGCCAGGGTGGTGGCCAGCTCCGATACGCCCGGGTTATGCCCGATGAGCAGCGCCGTCCGCGACGCGGCGGGCAGCTCCATGACCAGGTAGAGCAGCGTCGTCGCGCTGGCCGCGTAGGCCCGCGGCTCGAAGGTCACCGACGGGGAGCCGCCCAGTTCCCGCGCGACCCGGTCCCAGGTCTGCCGGGTGCGGCGCGCGTCGGAGCAGATCACGGTGTCGGGCAGGTACCCGTGCTCGCGCAGCCAGCGGCCGATCTTCGGGGCGTCGCGGCGCCCGCGCTTGGCCAGCGGCCGGTCCCGGTCGGGCACGTCCGGCCAGTCGGATTTGGCGTGGCGGAGCAGGATAAGCCGCCGGGTGCCTGTCATAGCCAGCCCGTTCGGATAATGTCCGTGTCCTGGCCCTGCGGGGGACGGCCGAGCTCGCCCGCCTGAACCCGGCCGAGCAGCCTGCGGGTCACGTCCACGATCTCGGGGGCGGCGGCGCGCAGGCTTTCCGCGTCGCCAGGCCCGGCCGTGCCCGCCGGGAACCCGGCCGAGGCGAGCAGGCCGTCCAGGTCGGCCAGGCGGTCGCCGAGCCAGCCGAACGGGTCATCGGACATCTCGCTCACGTAGACGCGCCGGCCTGGATTCCAGCCGGTGAACGCGGGGTGGTGGTGCGCGCGATCCAGGCTGCCCGCCGGATCCTCGACCGACTCCAGCAGGTCAGCGCGCCAGACCGGCTGGCCGATCTCGATCGGCTGGGCCGAGTAGGCCGAGCCCTTCAGCGCGCCGCGCTCCAGCATCCTCAGCTCGAGCCGGACGCCGTGCTCGGCGCCCTCCTGGCCGCGGGCGGCCCGGGGGTTGTCGAAGTACAGGTCGCCGACGACGATGCCGACCCGCTCGAAACCGAAGGCGTAGAGCATGTCACGCACCCGGGTCCGGGCGGACCAGCATGAAGTTGATCGCGGTGGCCCGCATCACCGTCGCGCCGTCGGTGTTGGTCGCCTCGACCATGGTCTTGACGATGCCGCGGTCCGGTTTGCTCGCCGACCGACGGGACTCGACAACCGTGGCCCGGACACGGAGCGTATCGCCCGGTCGCACCGGATGCGGCCAGCGGAGTTCGTCCAGGCCGGCGCTGCCCAGGCTCGACTCCGCGGCCAGGTAGTTCTCCACGAGCAGGCGCATCACGAGGGCGGCGGTATGCCAGCCGCTGGCGATCAGGCCGCCGTACGGGCCGGCCGCCGCGGCCGCCGGATCGACGTGGAACGGCTGCGGATCGAATTCCCTGGCGAATGCAACGATGCTAGCTTGGTCGATGCTGACGCTGCCGCACTCGTATGTGGTCCCGAGCAGGTAGTCCTCGAAATAGCTCAGCCCGTGATCGTTCACTCTCGCAGTATCGCAGCCCTGCTGACCAGGGAGCTTACAGATCACAGATGAGTCACAGAAATACTTCAATTTACCTGCGAGCCGCGGACAGTTACTGCCATGCTTCCGCAGACGGCACAGACCACCGATAGCGACGAAAAGCCACATCGGTCACACGCAGTAATCCTGAAGGCCCGCAGAACGTCTCCGCCTCCCGGGACGAGTACGCAGGCACGGAAACTACTTGGGGAGTTCTGTGGACTCATCGCACCTGCACCGCCGCCCGCACAAGATCCGACGAACGGGCCGGCACGCCACCCCGTCGCAGGTAGAAAAGGTAGCCGGGACGGCCGCCAAGGCCGCCCCCGCGGTAGCGATCGCCGGCGCGCTGGTCGCGCTGCCGCAGTCGGCCCACGCCGAGGTGAAGACACCCGCCAGCGCCACCACCGTGACCGAGCAGGCGCACACCACCGCCCTGGTCAAGCAGGCCACCCGTACCTACCGGGTCCGCTCGGGCGACACGCTGTCCGGGATCGCGAAGCGGTTCTACGGCAACCCGGCCCACTGGACGTGGATCTACGCGGCGAACCGGTCCAAGATCCACAACCCGAACAGCATCTTCGTCGGCGAGAAGCTGACCATCCCGTATCACAAGCCAGCCGGCACCGCGGCCTACACGCCGCGGCACGCCAAGAAGCAGCAGAGCACCGTGCTGACGTCCTCGGCGAAGAAGCTGAGCGGCAACCTCGGCTGCTCCGGCCTGGAGGCCCTCTGGGTCGCCGCGGGCGGCGCCAAGTCGCACGCGTTCGTCGCGGCCGAGATCGCCATGGCCGAATCCGGCGGCAGGCAGTACGCGCACAGCCCGACCAACGACTTCGGCTACTGGCAGATCAACGGCGTCCACGGCGCCATGGCCACGTACAACCCGATCAGGAACGCCAAGGCCGCGATCGCCATCTCCAGCAACGGGCGCAACTGGCGCCCGTGGACCACGTACGTCACAGGCGCGTACCGCGGTCGCTGCTAGGCCCCAGGTAGAGGGTTTTTGGGGTCACCGTCCGCGCCACGTAGGTTCGGCACTATGGACACACCGGACGTGCTCGCCTGGCGGGACGGGTATATCGAGGCCCTGGACCAGACCGCGCTGCCGCATCAGGTCCAAACCCTGCGCATCACCACGGTGGACCAGCTGGTGGAAGCCATCACCACGCTGGCCGTCCGCGGTGCGCCGGTGCTCGGCGCGGCCGGGGCCCTCGGCGTCGCGCTGGCCGTCCGCCAGAGCGAGCGCGAGGGCTGGGACGCCGCCCGGCTGGACGCCGAGGTCAAGCGGATCGCCGACGCCAGGCCGACCGCCGTCAACCTCCGCCGCGAGGTGACGGCGGTCGCTGGCAGTATTCCCCGGGGCCGCGCGGCCGTCGAGGCGGCGGCCCTGGCCGTAGTGGCTTCGTCCGCCACGGCCAGCGAGCAGATCAGCCGGCGCGGCGCCGACTGGCTCAGGCAGACCTGCGGATCGGGCCCGCTCCGCATCCATACCCACTGCAATACCGGCAGCCTGGCCTGCCTGGGCTGGGGCACGGCGCTCGGGGTGATCCGGGCCCTGCACGCCGACGGCGCGCTGGCGCACGTGATCGTGGACGAGACCAGGCCGCTGCTCCAGGGCGCCCGGCTGACCTGCTGGGAGCTCGGCCAGCTCGGCATCGAGCACCGGCTGGCCTGCGACGGGGCAGCGCCGTTCCTGATCAGCCAGCAGCTGGCCGACGCGGTGGTGGTCGGCGCCGACCGGGTAGCGGCCAACGGCGACGTGGCCAACAAGATCGGCACCTACAGCCTGGCCCTGGCCGCGCGGGCGGCGGGCATCCCGTTCCTGGTCGCGGCGCCCGAGTCCACCCTGGACTCCTCGACGCCGTCCGGCGCGGCGATCCCGATCGAGCTGCGAGCGGACGAGGAGGTCACCGGGCAGGCCGCGCCGGCCGGGACCCGGGCGCTCAACTTCGCGTTCGACATCACCCCGGCCGAGCTCGTCTCCGCGGTGGTGACCGAGGAGCGGCTTATCCTGCCGGTTACCCCGCCGCCGCGCGCTGGAAGCTGAACTGGCCCTGCGCGTCGGCGAACCCGCAGGCGCGGTAGACGCGGATGGCTTCCTCCGTCGGGTCGGCCACGATGACGAGCGTGCCCGCGCCGAACACCTTGGCCGCGTAGACGCCGGCCCGCCAGACCAGCGTCCCGGCCAGGCCGCGGCGGCGGGCCCCGGGGTCGGTCTCGACGTCCTGGTAACGGGCCAGCCCGCCGCCAGCGTCGCACACCCCGAGCTGGGACAGCAGGCGACCGTCGGTGAACGCGCCGAACCAGGCCGCCCGTCCCGACTGGGTCAGCCGGCGCCTGGCCCCGGCCCGCCGGTCCAGGAAGGGCCCGCCGCCGCCGTAGCAGCGAATGCCCAGGTCGCGCGATTGCTCCCAGTCGTCGTCGGATTCCAGCCGCCGGATCTCGGCTTCGGTGTTCTGGCGCGGCGGCGGCTGGACCGCGGCGCAGCTCAGCACGGTGGCGCGCTCGAACTCCAGGCCCGCGGCCAGGAACTCCGGCGTTACCTCCGCGGGCTCGTGCCCGGCGTCCACGCCCAGCGCGAGGTGCTCGGCCTGGGGGAACTCGGCGGCGAACCGGGCCAGCCAGCCGTCCCCGGTGCCGGGCTCCGGCCAGCCGGCGAGCAGCAGGAAGTTGCCCCACCAGAAGGTGGGGTTGTCCGGGCTGCGGACGACCATGTAGTCGCCGCGGTCGGTGACCTCGGCACCTTCGAGCGCGCGCAGCGCCAGGTCGGTCTGGAAGCCGAGCGACGTCACCTGCATCGCCCTGATCTTAGTGAGTCGGGCCTAGCGGGCGGTAGCGTCCTCGGCCGCGTAGGCGGTCCGCAGCGCGTGCAGGAACGTCTCGGCGGACTGCGCGCCGGAGACGCCGTACGTGCGGTCGATGACGAAGAACGGCACGCCGCTGGCGCCCAGCATGCGGGCTTCGTCGAAGTCGGCCCGCACCGCGTCGGCGTACTCGTCGCTCGCCAGCACGGCGCGCACCCTGGCCTCGTCCGCGCCGGCCTCGGTGAGCAGGCGGGTCAGGGTGTCCTGGTCGGACAGGTCGGCGCCCTCGGTGAAGTGCGCGCGGAGCAGCCGTTCCTTGGCCGCGTCGCCGACGCCGAGGTCGGCGGCCAGGTGCAGCAGCCGGTGCGCATCCAGCGTGTTCACGGTGAGCGCCGCGCCGAAGTCGAAGTCCAGGCCCTCGGCCCTGGCTAGTTCGGCCACGTGGGTGGTCATCGCGGTGGCCTGCGGGCCGAACCGCCGCGCCAGGTAGTCCAGGGTGGGCACCGCGGTGCCGGGCGGGGTGTCCGGGTTCAGCTGGAAGCTCCGCCAGGTGACCTCGACGTCGGCGGCGTGCTCGAACTGGCCCAGCGCGCGCTCCAGCCTGCGCTTGCCGATGTAGCACCAGGGGCAGACGACGTCGGACCAGATCTCGATTCTCATGGCCGCGGCTCGTCTGCCTCGGGTGCGGGCACGTCGCAGACCCCGTCGGCGCAGGCGGCCGCGTCCTGGTCGCCGAGAGCGATGAGCGGTGCGGAGGGCTCGCTGGCGTCCGTTCGGTTCATATTGACCCCTCAACCCGGCTTCCGGCCGGCTTGTTCCGTGAGACGGTAGGTTCTTTTTGTGGCGAAGGAGCGGTTGCAGCAGGTCGGGTTCGCCGGGCTGATCGGCGCGGTGGCCGGGGCCACGCTGACGGCGCACCGGGGGCGGGCGGCGGCGGCCGTCGGCGCGCTGGCGGGCGCGGCGGGCCTGGG
>DAIOWL010000545.1:0-5242 GCA_036758545.1 Streptosporangiaceae bacterium
GGTCAGGGGAGCATGTCGACGGTGAGGCTGGCCTCGGTGTTGGGGATGCCCTGTTCCATGGCCCGCCGGTCGGCCATGGCCAGCAGGCGGCGGATGCGGCCCGCGATGGCGTCTTTGGTCAGCGGAGGGTTGGCGAGCTGGCCGAGTTCCTCCAGGCTGGCCTGCCGGTGCGCCATCCGCAGCTGGCCCGCCATGGTCAGGTGCTGCGGCGCGTCCGGGCCGAGGATCTCCAGGGCGCGCTCCACCCGCGCGCCCGCGGCCACCGCGGCGCGGGCGCTGCGGCGCAGGTTGGCGTCGTCGAAGTTGGCCAGCCGGTTGGCGGTGGCCCGGACCTCGCGGCGCATCCGGCGCTCCTCCCAGGCCAGCACGGCCTGGTGCGCGCCGAGCCGGGTCAGCATGGCGGCGATCGCCTCGCCGTCCCTGATCACCACGCGGTCCACGCCGCGCACGTCACGGGCCTTGGCGTGTACCTTCAGCCGGCGCGCCGCGCCGACCAGGGCGAGCGCCGCCTCAGAGCCGGGGCAGGTGATCTCCAGCGCCATCGACCGGCCCGGCTCGGTCAGCGACCCGTGGGCCAGGAACGCCCCGCGCCAGGCCGCCTCGCAGTCACAGGCCGAACCCGACACCACCTGCCTGGGCAGGCCGCGCACCGGGCGGCCGAAGCTGTCGATCAGGCCCGCCTGGCGGGCCAGGCTCTCGCCGGCCTGGCCCTTGCTCACCCGGACCAGGTAACGGTTGCCCTTGCGCAGGCCGCCCGGGGACAGCACGAGGAACTCCGCCGGGTGCCCGAACACCTCGGTGATGCTCGCGCGCAGCCGCCGGGCCGCGGCTCCCGTGTCGAGCTCGGCCTCGATGATCACGCGGCCCTCGGACAGGTGCAGGCCGCCCGCGAATCTGAGCAGCGTGGAGACCTCGGCCTTGCGGCAGCAGGGCTTGATCACCTGCACCCGGCTGAGCTCGTCCTTCACCACGCTGGTCATGGCCACGCGGCGTCACTCCCCCCTGAATATCTGCGCGTACATCCCCGCCAGCAGCCTCGGGTCATGCCGGGGCGTGCCGTCGGCCGCGGCCACGTCCGCCATTACCAGCCGGGCGCCGAGCAGCGCAGCTGCCTTCTCCAGGTCGGCCAGGCTACCCGCTCCGGCGGCTTGAGTGTCCGCGAGGACTACGTCCACAGTAAGCGCAGGCGCGTGCCCGGCGAGGACCTCAAGGTGCTTGTGTGGCGAAAATCCCTCGGTCTCCCCCGGCTGCGGCGCCAGGTTGAGGACGACCAGCCGCCGGGCCGTGGTGCCCTGCAGCGCGGAGGCGAGCCCGGGTACCAGCAGGTGCGGCAGCACGCTGGTGAACCACGAGCCCGGGCCGAGCACCACCCATTCAGCGTCGAGCACCGCGCGCACCGCCTCGGGCACCGCGGGCGGGTCGGGCGGCAGCAGCGAGATCGACCGCACCTGGCCTGGCGTGCTGGCGCATTCCGCCTGGCCACGGACCGTGCTGATCTCCTCGGGCCGGTCCGGGTTAGCGCCGACTACCTCGGCCACGATGTCCAGCGGCACCGCGGCCATGGGGAGCACCCGGCCGCCGGTGCCGAGCAGCCTGCCCACCCATTCCAGGCCCGCGACCGTGTCACCGAGCAGGTCCCACAGCGCCACGATGAGCAGGTTGCCGACGGCGTGGCCGGCCAGCTCGCGGTCGCCGCCGAACCGGTGCTGCACCACCTTGCTCCAGGTGGTGCCCCACTCGTCGTCACCGCACAGCGCGGCCAGCGCCATCCGCAGGTCGCCTGGGGGCAGGACGCCGTAGTCCCGGCGCAGCCGCCCGCTCGACCCGCCGTCGTCCGCGACCGTCACGATCGCGGTGAGATCACCGGTTACCCGGCGCAGGGCCGACAGTGACGCCGCCAGCCCGTGCCCGCCGCCGAGCGCTACCGCCCTCGGGCCAGTCCCCAACTGCTCACTCCCGACCAAGATCCCGGTGCACCACCTGCACGTCCGTTCCGCCCGCAGAGGTCGGCAGAGCCGCGACCCGCGCCGCCAGCTCGGCGGCGATCGCCACGCTCCGGTGCTTGCCGCCGGTGCAGCCCACCGCGAGGGTGACGAACCGCTTGCCCTCACGTTCGTAGCCCGCCAGCATCACCCGCAGCAGCTCCGCGTAATGCTCGAGGAACTGCGTGGCGCCGGGCTGGGCCAGGACGTAATCCCGTACCGGCGCGTCCTGCCCCGTCATCGGGGCCAGCTCGGGAATCCAGTGCGGGTTGGGCAGGAACCGGCAGTCGGCCACCTGGTCAGCGTCCACCGGGAGGCCGTACTTGTAGCCGAACGAGACGATGGACAGCCTCAGCCCGGCCGCCGCGCCGCCGCCGAAGAAGTCGCGCATCCTGGCCCGCAGCTCGTGCACGTTGAGCCGGGTCGTGTCCAGCACCAGGTCCGCGTCGCCGCGGGCCCCGCGGAGCAGCTCGCGCTCGGCCGCGATGCCGTCGGTGACCCGCCCGCTGCCCTGCAGCGGATGCGGCCGCCGCTCGCTGTCGAACCGGCGCACCAGCGTGTCCTCCGCGGCCTCCAGGTAGACCACGCGCGCGGTCGCGCCGCGCGCGCCGAGGTCGCTGATCGCCGACTTCAGGTCGGTGCTGAACGCCCGGCTGCGCACGTCGACCACCGCCGCCATCCGGCTGACCGCGCCGTTCGACCTGGCCGCGAGGTCCACCATGGTCGGCAGCAGCCCGGGGGGCAGGTTGTCGACCACGAACCAGCCCAGGTCCTCGAGCGATTTGGCCGCCGTCGACCGCCCCGCCCCGGACAGGCCGGTGATGACGACGATGTCCGCCGGGTCCTCAGCCGTTCTCATCGTGTGCCCCTGCCTGATTGGCGCCCAGCGCCGCCGAAACGGTGGCGGCCAGCCGGGTTCCGATGCCCGGTACCGCCGCGATCTCCTCGATGCTCGCCGCGCTGAGCTTGCGCACCGAGCCGAACTGCTTGAGCAGCGCCTTGCGGCGCGCCGGGCCGAGCCCGGGCACGTCGTCCAGGGCGCTGGTAGTGGCGGCCTTGCCGCGCTTGGCCCGGTGGTAGGCGATCGCGAACCTGTGCGCCTCGTCGCGCACCCGCTGCAGCAGGTACAGCCCCTCGCTGCTGCGCGGCAGGATGACCGGGTACTCCTCGCCGGGAATCCAGACCTCCTCCAGCCGCTTGGCCAGGCCGCACACGGCCACGTCGTCGATGCCGAGCTCGACCAGGGCACGCGCCGCCGCCTCGGCCTGCAGCGGGCCGCCGTCGACGACGACCAGGTTGGGCGGGTACGAGAACTTCTTCTGGGCCGTCACATCGGCCCGTTCGGCCCCATCGTCTGAGTCCTCGCCGACCTCGGGATCGCCGAGCGTGTCCAGCTCGCCGGTCTTCTCCCGCTCGGCCAGGTAGCGGCGGAACCTCCGGGTGATCACCTCGTGGATCGAGGAGATGTCGTCGGTGCCGTCGTGGCCCTTGATCGCGAACCGGCGGTACTCGCTCTTGCGGGCCAGGCCGTCCTCGAACACGACCATCGACGCGACCACGTGGGTGCCCTGGAGGTTCGACACGTCGTAGCACTCGATCCGCAGCGGCGCGTCGTCCAGGCCGAGGGCCTCCTGGATCTCGTTGAGCGCCTTGCTCCGGGTGGTCAGGTCGCTGGCCCGGCGGGTCTTGTGCAGCGCCAGCGACTCGCCGGCGTTCCTGGCCACGGTCTCGAGCAGGGCCTTCTTGTCGCCGCGCCGCGGCACCCGCAGGCTGACCGGGCCGCCGCGGCGCTCGGCCAGCCACTGGCTCATGGTGTCCGGATCCGGCGGCAGCTCGGGCACCAGGACCTCGCGCGGGATGCCGGCGTTGATCGCCTCGGCCCCCGCCGGGCTGTCCGCGTAGACCTGGCCGAGGAACTGCTCCACCAGGCCGGCCGGCGTCACTTCCTCGATCTTGTCCAGGACCCACCCGCGCTGGCCGCGGACCCGGCCGCCGCGCACGTAGAACACCTGGACGGCCGCCTCGAGCTGGTCCTCGGCCAGCGCGATGACGTCGCAGTCGGTGCCGTCGCCCAGCACCACCGCCTGCTTCTCGATCGCGCGCTCCAGCGCCCGCAGGTCGTCGCGGAGCCGCGCGGCGCGCTCGAATTCCTCCTCGCGCGCGGCCTGCTTCATCTCGGCCTCGAGGCGGCCGGCGAACCGGCTGGTCTGCCCGGCCATGAAGTCGCAGAAGTCCTCGGCCAGCCGGCGGTGCTCTTCGGCGCTGACCCGCTTGACGCACGGCGCGGAGCACTTGCCGATGTAACCGAGCAGGCAGGGGCGGCCGATCTGCCCGGACCGCTTGAACACCCCGGCCGAGCAGGTGCGCACCGGGAACACCCGGAGCAGCGTGTCCACCGTGTCGCGGATGGCCCAGGCGTGGCTGTACGGGCCGAAGTACCTGGTGCCCTTCCGCTTGGCCCCGCGCATGACCATGACCCGGGGGTACTCATCGCCCATGGTGACGGCCAGGTACGGGTAGCTCTTGTCGTCCCGGTACTTGATGTTGAACCGGGGGTCGAACTCCTTGATCCAGGAGTATTCGAGCTGCAGGGCCTCGACCTCGGTGCCGACCACGGTCCACTCGACGCCGGCCGCGGTCTGCAGCATCATCTGGGTGCGCGGGTGCAGGCCGGCGAAGTCGGCGAAGTACTGATTCAGCCGCTGGCGCAGCGACTTCGCCTTCCCGACGTAGATCACCCGGCCGCGCTGGTCGCGGAACCTGTAAACCCCTGGGGATTCGGGAATCTCGCCCGGCGCCGGCCGGAAGGCAACGGTTCCGTACGGATCAGCCACGAGGCAACTTTACGCTCCCCCGGGTCTAACGGAGCCGCACCGCGGCCGGCCACGATGGCCTTCGTGGGTACCTTCTTCGCCGCGACCGGGCGGCTGGCCGTCCGCTTCCGCTGGGCCATCGTGCTGGCCTGGGCGGCGGGCGCGGCCGCGGCCATGGCGCTGCTGCCGTCACTGTCCAGCGTGACGCAGAGCGACAACACCTCGTTCCTGCCGGCCAGCGCGCCCAGCGAGCAGGCGGCCCAGCTGGCCTCGCCGCTGCAGGGGGCGGCGCTGACCACGGTCACGGTGGTCGCCGCCCGGTCCAGCGGGGCACTGACCGGCCCGGACGAGGCCTTCGTAGACCGGCTCGAAAAGTCGCTGGCCCGGATCCCCCGTGTCGTCTCGGTGCGGGACGCCGGGCAGTCGGCCGACGGGCAGGCCGAGCAG
>DAIOWL010000546.1:0-5242 GCA_036758545.1 Streptosporangiaceae bacterium
CTGGTTGGCCATCCGTACCGTCCAGGACTGGCGTACGAACACGTTGAGCCAGGTCGCGACGGCCAGGGCGTCGGCCAGGCTATAGCGCTCCTCCAGCTGCCTGTCCTCGGTTCGGTACCATACGTTCCACTCGTCGCAGGCTACGGAGACCTCGTGCTCGACGTGCTGCTGGTAGCGGGCCCGGTCGATGAGAGCGCCGGCGACCGACAGCGCCCGCTCGGCGTAGTGCGGCGCGAGGAGGTTGGACCAGTAGTCCGCCGAGCCGGTGTACAGGCTGATGCCGTGCATGTCGACGTGCGGGGCGAGGCCGTCGATGACGTCGCGGTCCCAGTCGTCCATCCCGGTCCGGCCGCTGCTGATCAGCCGGATGCCGGGATCGAGCCGCCTGAGCGCGGAGGCCCATCGGCTGGCCTCGGTCACGTAGTCCGCGGCGGTATGCCGGCGGTGCATCTGGTGGCCCAGGCCCCAGTGCCTGACGCCGAACGGCTGTGCGTGCCCGTCCGCCCGCCGGCGGCGGGCCCAGTGACTGTCACCGCTGCCATTGCAGTACTCCAGCCAGGCCAGCGCCTCGTCCAGGGTGCCGGTATCCATGTTGAAGCCGAGCACCGGCTCGACCGCGGCCATCGCGCACCAGCTCAGGAACTCAGCGGTGCCGAAGCGGCCGGGCTCCTCGGCACCAGGCGCGGCGCCCAGCGGCCAGCGGACGTTGGTCACCCCGAGGTCGCGGACGGCCGCGAGCACGTCGGCGCGGAAGCCGCCCGGTGATCCTTCCTCGTAGACGCCGCCGTCGACGCAGCGTCCCAGGTGCTCGGTGACGCTGCCGAAGATCCGCGGGTCGACGGTGCCGATGGGCCGGCCGGTCAGCACGTCGATATGGGCCACAGGCGCTCCTTCCCGACTATCGCCTGCTACCCTCCAGACCCGGGCTAAACAGGAAGGGCGGACCTGGTGCGGGCAGCGGGCGTGAACCGGTTCGGAGCCGAGATACAGCTGCTCGATCTGCCTGTGCCGGCGCCACGGCCGGGCGAGGTACTGCTCGGGGTGCGGGCCTGTGGCGTGGGCAACTGGGACGAGTTCGTCAGGACCGGCGGCTGGGATACCGGGGCCCGGCCGCCGATGGCGCTCGGCGTCGAGGCGGCGGGAGTGGTCGAGGCGGTCGGCGCCGACGTCCGCGGGCTCCGGCCCGGCGACGCGGTGACCACGCACTCGCTGCCCGCCGGCAGCTGGGCCGAGAAGTTCATCGCGGCGGCGGACCATGTCGCCCCGGTCCCGTCCGGGGTGGCGATGGCCGTGGCCGCGGCGCTACCCGTGCCGGCGCTCACGGCGGACCAGGCGCTGGACGCCGTGACCGTTCGGCCCGGTGAGACCGTCCTGGTTCACGGCGCCGGCGGTGTCACCGGCGGTGTCCTGGTGAAGCTGGCCGCCCACCGTGGTGCCCGGGTCATCGCGACCGCAAGCCGGGCCGACCGGCTGCTCGCGCTGGGCGCCGTCCAGGTGCTGGACTACCACGAGCCGGACTGGCCCGAGCGGGTACGCGCGCTGACCGACGGTGGCGTCGAGGCGGCGGTCAACGCCGCCCGGGCCGGCTCGGCCGACGCGGTGCGCGCGGTCCGGGACGGCGGCCGACTCGCCACGATAACGGCCGACCTGCCCCCGGCCGAGCGCGGTATTGCGCTGGCCGACATCGTGGTCACGCCGGACGGGGCGCGGCTCGCGCGGCTGGTCTCGGTGCTCGCACCGGACGCGATCATAGTGGCGGTCAGCTATCCGCTGGCCGAGGCGGCCGCAGCCTTGGCGCGGCTCCGTCAGGGCACGCACGGCGCGGCGGTCGTGCTCAAGCCCTGACCGGACCGGGTCACCGGAGCATGCCGAGCGGGGCGGGCGCGCCGAACTCAATCGTCAGCACGTATCCGTCCGGTCCGGGTATCAGGTCCGCGCGGGTGGCTAGGTACGGCGAGCGCTGGGCCCGGATGAAGGCCAGCATCCGCCGCGCGGAGGCGGCGGGGGCAGCGATCTCGGCCGTGCGCAGCGCCAGGCCCGGACTCTCACCCGGACCGCGGCCGCCGAAACCGTCGATCCGGACTGGCTCGCTCGCGGCCAGCGCGGCCAGGGTGATCAGCAGGCGCGCATCGACCTGGGCCGCAGCCAGCGCGGCCCGTGCTGAAGGCGTGGCCGTGATCCGCGTGGCGCGCAGTAGCTGGTGGCCTGCTGCCCGCCGGGCCCGGATGTCGGTGGCGAGAGCCCGGCGGTAGGAGGCTGTTCCGTCCGGTGCGACGATACGCACCTCGATCCGGGCGGCGCCGGTGCCGAAGCGGGCCAGCACCGCAGGCGCATACACGCTGGCCAGGCGGCCACCGAAGATGTTCCGGACGGCGGCCGTCTCGACCACCACGGCCGAACCCAGCGGGTCGCCCGAGCCAGGGCCGAGGACCAGCAGGTTCCCGGCCGGGATGCCGCGCTGGGCTAGCGCCGCGCACATGGCCGGGTCGCAAGCCAGGACGGCGCCACCGCTGACCTGGTCGGCCACCCAGGCCGCAGCCTCGTCGCGGGTCGCCGAGGCGGCCGTGACCGAGGGGACCGTGCGGGCGGGCGCCTCGGCCGAGGCGAGGTGCGGGGCGGCCAGGGCCCGCCCAGCTTCTACCGCCAGCGCGACGGACACGGCGGCCAGCGCGAGCGCGACACCGCGGCGGCGCAGGCTCGGGCCGGGGCGTGGCGCGGGCCCGGCCACGCGGGTCAGGTCGGCCGCCCGAAGCTGGTGGTAGCCGGTTTCCGGGGAGGGAACACCGCGGGACAGCCAGTACGCGACCGCCTGCCGGTGTGCCGCCGCCAGCTGTGCGCCCTGGCCGGCCTCGGCCAGCCGCCGATGCAGCGCGCCGGACGTCCACCGATGGACTCCGAGCTCGAGACCGGTACCGATGGTAAGCAGCCCGGCCGCCTCGCATTCGGCGATAGGACCGGGCCGGGCGGCGAGGGCGTCGGCGGTCACCGGTACCCGGAACACCGACGCGCGGATCAGCAGGGACCTGGCGGCAGTGCCGAGCCGGCCGAACAGGTCGCCGAACATCAGGTCACCGGCCGCCGACGCGATCTGCTCGGCCGTCGCATCGGGGAGCTCGGTCGGCTCGGTCCGCCGTATATCGGTCCCGGCCGTGATCGCCGCCTCGATCCGGCTGGCCAGGTCCTGGTAACGCTCGCCGCGGGCCAGGAGCAGGTCGAGGTATTCCATGGCCAGCGGGTGACCCGCCGTCAGCCGCCAGACCTGATCGCGTTCGGCGTCTGCGAGCAGGCGGATCGCGGGGAGCGAGGTGGTGAGCTCGGCGGCGCCGGAGAGGGTCAGCGGGCCGAGCCGGCGGAAGGTGAGGCGAGCCTGGGGTGTCTCGCCGAGGCTGAACGGATGCCGGCAGGTGATCAGCAGCTTGCCGGTCCAGCCGGTGAGCCGGGCGGCAAGCTCCGGGTCCCGCACCGTCCACCGGCCCGATTCCTGCGCCAGGTTGTCGTCGAAGTTATCCAGGATGACGAGGTCGGTCTCGGCCGGCCAGGCGGCCGAGGCCGAAACCTCTCCGTTGACGACCGTGACTACGCGGCCGGACTGGAGCCGACTCACGCGCGTGGCGATCTGGGCGGCGAGAGTGGACTTCCCGATGCCGCCCATCCCGTAGATGACAAGCCCGCCGCTGCCCGGCCCGGTCAGGTCGGCGGCCCAGCGACGGCGTTCGGCCGAACGGATGGACAGAGATGTCCGGTGCCGGGGCCTGACGTCCGAGCTTCTCGCGTGGCGGGCCGCGTGCCTGACCCTGACCGGCCGGGTCGTCGCCCGGCTTGCGTCGTTTTCTGGGGTTTCTCCCGGGCCTGGAGTGCGAGCCGCGGGTATCTCGTGCGGCCGCACGGCGTGCTCTGGAACCACATTTTCGTGTCCAACACGGACTAATCTCGCCACTTCAACACCCCTTCCCCCGTACTCCGGCAGACGGGGCAAGTTGCCATGCATTTTTGTATAGCACACTCAGCGATTGGTTGGACGCTTTTAGTTAGTTACTCCTGGTCACGGCCACGGGACATATATGTCCTAAGCGGACTATAGGTATTTTGGGGAGGCCGACGAAATATGGTTCTCGCGGCATTTTCGGACTAATTGACTAAGGCCGACATATGCCGAGAAATAGGGGCAGGACGGATGGGTTAGAGCACGGTCCTGGAGCCGGACGTCGCTGTCACCGTGGCGGCCAGGGCGCTGTCGCCAGGCGGCAGGGCGAGCGCCGCGCGGGCGAATTCGGCCGCGATCGCGTGCCACAGCCGCGCGCGGCGCAGCATGGCATGGTCGCCGTCGCGCACCTCGACGGCGGACACCTCGGTGACCTCGCGGGCCCGTTCGAGGAAGGCCCAGGTCTCCGCGGGGCTGGTGATGCTGTCGGCGGAGCCGTGGGCGAGCAGCACCCGCCGGCCTGCGAGCTGACCGACCGGCTCGCCCGGCGGTAGCCACGGCGCCAACCCGGCGACCGCCGTCACCGCGGAGTGACCAGCGGCGCGTACCGCGGCGCGTGCGCCCATCGAGTGCCCGACCAGCACGACCGGGACCGATCCGAACTCGGCGACGACCCCTTCGAGCGCCTCGTTCAGGTCGGCGACCGGAGAGGCCAGGGCGCCGTTCCAGCCGCGGACGCGGAAACGATGGCGCTGGATAGCGGCGCCGCTCCCCCGCAGCGCCATCCGGATCGCCACCGCAACGGGGATCATCCGGAGCACGGCGGGCTGCAGCGGGGAGGTGGGCGCGGTGCTCGACGTCTGGCCGCCGTGCGCGACCAGGACGACTCCCTTGGTGGATACCCGTGGGGGTATCTGCCCGCTTGTCATCTACCCTCCTCGGGCGTCCTCCTCGGGGCTGGCCTGGTCAGGCTAGCCGGCGCGGAGGACACTGGTGCGGTGGCGGCTTCGGCAGACGGGTGGGACGTGGTGCTGCGCGGCGGCCGGGTGATCGATCCCGAGTCGGGCCTGGATGCGCTGCGGGACGTGGCCGTAGCGGCCGGGCGGATCGCGGCCGTCGGCACGGGCCTGACGGCCAGGGACGGGCGGGGCGATGTGGACGTGGCGGGCCAGGTGGTGACGGCCGGGTTCATCGACCTGCACAGCCATGTCAGTGACCTGGGCGGCCTGCGCCTGCAGGCCATGGACGGGGTGACCACGGCGCTAGAGCTCGAGGCCGGCGTCACCCCGGTGGCCCAGGCGTACCGCCGGGCCGCGGAGC
>DAIOWL010000547.1:0-5241 GCA_036758545.1 Streptosporangiaceae bacterium
CGCCCTAGGCCACTAGGCGAATCCTCCGCCGGGAAGCTTACCCGAATCCGCCGGTAACCGGGTTGCGGAACATCTGGTCCGCGGGCTGACTACACTGGCCGATGACCCCCCGCACGGCGTTTATCCCGCCAACCCCCCCAGGGCCGGAAGGCAGCAAGGGTACGCGGGCTCTGACGGGTGTGCGGGGGGTCCCCGATTACCGGTGAGGATGAGCTGATGGCAGCAGCCGCGTCGGAAGACGAGGGAGCGACCCCGGCAAACCTGGCTCTGTACCGCAAGTACCGTCCGGCGACGTTTGCCGAGGTCAAGGGGCAGGATCACGTTACCGGCCCGCTTACCCAGGCGCTGCGCACCGGGCGGATCAACCACGCTTACCTGTTCAGCGGCCCGCGCGGGTGCGGCAAGACGTCCAGCGCGAGGATCCTGGCCCGCTCGCTGAACTGCGTCAAGGGTCCCACCCCCGAACCCTGCGGGGTCTGCGACTCCTGTGTCGCGCTCGCGCCCTCCGGGCCGGGCAGCATCGACGTGATCGAGATCGACGCGGCCTCGCACGGCGGCGTGGACGACGCCAGGGAACTGCGCGAGCGGGCCTTCTACACGCCGGTGTCCGGGCGCTTCAAGATCTACATCATCGACGAGGCGCACATGGTCACCCAGCAGGGCTTCAACGCGCTGCTGAAGCTGGTCGAGGAGCCGCCGCCGCACCTGAAGTTCATCTTCGCCACCACCGAGCCGGAGAAGGTCCTCCCGACCATCAGGTCGCGCACCCACCACTACCCGTTCCGCCTGGTCCCGCCGTCCGTGCTGCGTGACCTGATGCAGGACATCCTGCGCCAGGAGGGCGTGGCGGTGGAAGAGTCGGTGCTGCCGCTGGTGGTGCGGGCCGGCGCCGGTTCGGCCCGGGATTCGCTGTCCATCCTGGATCAGCTGCTGGCGGGCAGCGACGAGTCCGGCCTCAGCTACGAGCGCGCGGTGGCGCTGCTCGGCTTCACCGACGCCAGCCTGCTGGACGAGATCGTGGACGCGTTCGCGGCCGCCGACGGCGCGGCGGTGTTCCGCGTGGTGAACCGGGTCATCGAGGGTGGCCACGAGCCGCGCCGGTTCGCGGCCGACCTGCTCGACCGGCTCCGCGACCTGATCGTGCTGGCCGCGGTGCCTGACGCGGCCGCCAGCGGGCTGCTCGACCTGCCGCCGGACCGGGCCGAGCTGATGGCCCGGCAGGCGGACAGGTTCGGCCAGGCCGGGCTGGCTCGTGCCGCCGAGATCGTCAGCACCGGCCTGGACCAGATGCGCGGTGCCACCTCGCCCCGGCTGCTGCTTGAGCTGACGTGCGCCCAGGTGCTGCTGCCGGCCGCGGCCACGGACGAGAAATCCCTGCTCGCCCGGCTGGAACGGCTGGAAAAGGGGACGCCGTCGACGGTTCCGCAGTCACCCCGCCGGCCGCCGCGATCCAGTCCCGGCGATGATGCCGAACGGTCCCGGGTGCCGAGCCTTCCGCGCACGGGGGCGTCCGCCCCCCCGTCCGTCCCCGGCCCTCCCGCCCGCCCGGCGCCCCATCGGGCCGAACCAGCCCGGACCGCGAGCCCGCCCGCCCGGCCCGCGCCCGACCCGCCCGGACCCGCTTCGCAGGCGGCCGACACGCTGCGGCAGAGCTGGGACGCGATCCTGGAGGCGGTCAAGCAGGAACGCCGGGTGGCGTGGATGCTGCTCAGCCACGCGAGCGTGCTCTCCCTCGAGGACGGCGTCCTCACCCTGCGGTTCCCCCGGGAAGGGGACGTGAAGGGCTTCAGTGTGAGCGGCCACGACGCCGTGCTCAAGCGGGTGCTGAGCAGCGACTTCGGCCTGAACGTGACGATCAGGGGCGTATCCGGCGGCGATGTCGTCGCCCAGACCGGGCGGCCCGGAACCGGAGCACCGGCGGCAGCCCGCCCGCCCGCGGTCCGGCGGGATCCCGTCCCCGCGCCGTCGGAGGCCGCCCCGCCGGAATTTGCGGGGCCGGAATTCGCCGGGCCGGAGTTCGCGGGGCCGGAGTTCGCCGGGCCCTACGACGAGCCGGACGACATGCCGCCCGGCGGCAGCCACGAGGACGAGCCGTCACCGGACGACCGGGCGGTCCGGAACGCCGAGCTGACCGGCATGGACCTCATCCAGCGCGAGCTGGGCGGTCAGGTGATCGGCGAATTCGAAGGCTGAGCCCAGCGCGCCGGAGCGGCTTAACCGCGCTGGGGTGGTCGTAGGCTCTGCGTAGGAGGGCGATGTGGAACCCCAGATGGATATGCAGCAGCTGTTCGCCGCGGCGCAGCAGATGCAGGAACAGCTCATGAATGCCCAGCAGGCGCTGGCGGACGCCGAGGTGACCGGCACGGCGGGCGGCGGCCTGGTCAAGGCCACCGTCAACGGCCAGGGTGAGCTGCTGGATCTCAGCATCCAGCCAGCCGCGGTGGACACCGACGACGCGGAGGAGACCGCGCGGACCATCGCCGACCTTGTGCTCGCCGCGGTCCGCGACGCCTACCGGGCGGCCGAGGACCTGCAGCAGCAGCAGATGGGGCCGTTTGCCGCGGCCATGCAGGGCGGCGGCATGCCGGGTGTGCCCGGTGGCGGCGGCCTCGACCTGCCCGGCGGTCTCGACCTGTCCAGCCTCGGGCTCGGCGGCTCCGGTCCGCAGATCCCGCAGACCCCGCACCACCGGGAACCTGACGACGAGGACAAACCGGAAACCTAGGGACCTGGCGTGTACGAAGGCGTCATCCAGAACCTCATCGACGAGCTGGGGCGGCTCCCGGGCGTCGGTCCCAAGGGTGCCCAGCGGATCGCGTTTCACCTGCTGGCCGTGGATCAGGCCGAGGTCAGGCGGCTGGCCGACGCGCTGATCGAGGTGACCGAGCGGGTGCGGTTCTGCCGGACCTGCGGCAACGTGGCCGAAGCCGACGAGTGCCGGATCTGCCTGGACCCGCGGCGCGACCAGTCGGTGATCTGCGTCGTGGAAGAGCCCAAGGACGTCGCGGCGGTGGAGAAGATCCGCGAGTTCCGCGGCCGCTATCACGTGCTCGGCGGAGCGATCAGCCCGATCGACGGGATCGGCCCGGAAGAACTGCGGATCAGGGAGCTGATGGCGCGGCTTACTGACGGAACGGTGACAGAGCTGATACTCGCCACCGATCCCAACCTCGAAGGCGAGGCCACGGCGGCCTTTCTCGCTAGGCTGGTAAAGCCAATGGGCTTGCGGGTGACCAGGCCCGCGAGCGGACTGCCGGTCGGGGGCGACCTGGAGTACGCCGATGAGGTGACGCTGGGGCGCGCCTTCGAGGGACGGAGACTGCTTGATGTCTGAACCGCCGGCTCGGGCGCCAGATGACGGTGGTGAGTGGCGGCCGCTAGCGGACCAGGTCGCGGTGAACGTGAAGAACTTCATCGACGGCGTGGAGGCGCTAGCCCAGAGCGGCGGTGACGAGACCGTCCCGCTGCTGCTGCTCGAGGTGTCCCAGATCCTGCTGGCCGGAGCGCAGCTCGGCGCCAGCAGCGACGTGATCCTGCCGGGTAACTGGGAGCCGGAGGTGGGCGACGACCCGGACCTCGACGCGCTGCGCACCGGCCTGGCCGGCCGGCTGTCCGCGGTCGACGAGTACGCCGAGGTGTTCGACCCGTACAAGGACACCTCGTGCCTGCCGTTCCGGATCTCGGACGACATCGCGGCCGTGGTCGCCGACCTCATCCACGGCCTCAAGCACTACCAGGCCGGCCGGTCGCTCGAGGCGCTGTGGTGGTGGCAGTACTCCTATTTCAACCACTGGGGTACCCACGGCGGGGCCGCACTGCGCGCGCTGCACGCCGTGGTCGCACACGCCAGCCTGGACGTCGCCGAGGAGAGCACCAGCCCGTGACGACCGCGGGTCAACCCGGCTCGTTCGGCTAAAATCAACTGTCCATCCACGACCCGGGGAGGTGCGGCGCGGCCGTGGCGCTCGTCGTGCAGAAGTACGGTGGTTCATCGGTCGCTGACGCGGACGGCATCAAACGGGTGGCGCAGCGGATCGTGACCAGCCGCAAGGCCGGCGACCGGGTCGTGGTGGTCGTGTCCGCGATGGGCGACTCGACCGACGAGCTCATGGACCTGGCCAGCCAGGTCACCCCGCTGCCGCCGGGGCGCGAGCTCGACATGCTGCTGACCGCCGGCGAGCGGATCTCGATGGCGCTGCTGGCCATGGCGATCGGCACCCTGGGCCTGGAGGCACGCTCCTTCACCGGGTCCCAGGCCGGCGTGATCACCGACGCCACGCACGGCCGGGCGCGCATCATCGACATCAGGCCGAGCCGGATCGCCGAAGCTCTGGCCGACGGCGCGATCCCCATCGTGGCCGGGTTCCAGGGCGTGTCGCAGACGACCAAGGACGTCACCACGATGGGCCGCGGCGCGTCGGACACCACCGCGGTCGCGCTCGCCGCCGCCCTGAACGCGGACGCGTGCGAGATCTACACCGACGTGGACGGCGTGTTCACCGCCGACCCCAGGATCGTCCGGACCGCCCAGCGGATCCCGCAGATCAGCTACGAGGAAATGCTCGAGATGGCGGCCTGCGGCGCGAAGGTCCTGATGCTGCGCTGCGTGGAATACGCGCGCCGCTACGGCGTCCCCATCCACGTGCGGTCGTCCTTTACTACCCGGCCAGGAACCTGGGTCCGCGGGCATGCGAACGACAAGTCGGAGGTAACCGAGGTGGAGCAGGCCATCATCTCCGGGGTCGCGCACGACCGGAGCGAAGCGAAGATCACCGTCGTGGGCGTGCCGGACCGGGTCGGCGAGGCGGCGCGGATCTTCACGGCCATCGCCGAGGCCGGCATCAACATCGACATGATCGTGCAGAACGTCTCGGCGGTGGCGACCGGGCGGACCGACATCTCGTTCACCTTGCCCCGTGACGACGGCCAGCGCGCGATGACCACGCTGCAGGCGCTGCAGCAGTCCATGGGCTTCGAGTCGCTGCAATACGACGACCGCATCGGCAAGGTGTCGCTGATCGGGGCGGGCATGCGGTCCCACCCCGGGGTGAGCGCCACGTTCTTCAAGGCGCTGGCCGACGCCGGGGTGAACATCGAGATGATCTCCACCTCGGAGATCAGGATCTCGGTGGTGGTGGATCAGGACGACGTCGACCATGCGGTGACCGCGACGCACAAGGCGTTCGAGCTCGACTCCGACCAGGTCGAGGCCGTCGTCTACGGCGGGACAGGCCGGTGAGC
>DAIOWL010000548.1:0-5240 GCA_036758545.1 Streptosporangiaceae bacterium
CGGCGTCTCGTAGTCCCACCGGTGGATCTGGTACAGGTCCACGTAGTCGGTGCCGAGCCGCCGCAGCGACGCGTCGATCGCGGCCAGAATGTGCTTGCGGGACAGGCCCCGGTCGTTGCGGCCCGGGCCCATCGGGAAGAAGACCTTGGTGGCCAGCACGTAGTCATCACGGCGATCGAAAAGCCTGCTGAGCAGGCGGCCGGTGATCTGCTCGCTCACGCCGTCGGAGTACGTGTCGGCGGTATCGAAGTACGTGATGCCGCCGTCGACGGCGGCCTTGACGATCGGCTCGGCCGCTGCCTCGTCGAGGTGCCAGGCCCGTTCGGCCGTAGTGCCGTAGCTCATCATGCCCAGGCAGATCCGGGAGACCTGCAGTCCGGCCGATCCCAGCCGTACGTATTCCACGGTTATTCCTCTCGTTGTGGTTGTTCCCGGTGGAGGGCGACGCCGAGTACTACCAGGGTGATCCCCGCGACGTCCTGGACGGTAGGCAGCTGGCGCAGCACGATCGCGCCGATGACGGTGGCGAACACCGGCAGCAGGGCCAGCATCAGGGAGAACGTGGCGCGGGACAGCCGGGCCATGGCCAGCTGGTCCGTGACATAGGGGATGACCGACGAGCACACGCCGACCCCGGCCCCGGCCAGCAGCAGCGCCGGATGGCCGAACGCGGGCAGTGCGCCGCCCAGGCCCCACGGCGTCGCGACCACCGCCGCGATGAGCATGGCCGCCCCCAGGCGGTCGATCCCGCCGGGACCGCCCTCGTTCGCGATCCGGTGGCCGAGCACGATGTACAGCATGAACAGCGCGCAGTTCGCGAACGCGAAGACGAAGCCGAGCGGCTGTCCGGTGACGCGGATCGCCGTGATGGCGGCCACCCCCGCCGTGGTGAGGATGAGGGCCGCGGCGTTGCGCGGAGTTCGTGCCCCGGTGGCGGCCAGGATCACGGTGCCGAGGAACTCGATCGCGCCGACCGTGGACAGCGGCAGCCGGTCCACCGCGAGGTAGAACGCCGTGTTCATCACCGCGAGCACCGCGCCCAGGGCCAGCAGCGTGCGGCGGCTGCCCCGGCCCAGCGGCCGGACGCGTCGCCACGGCCGCCGCCAGAGCGCGAACACCACGGCCGCGCTGGCCACCCGCAGCCAGGCCACCCCGAGCACGTCCAGCCGGGCGAACAGCAGCACCGCCAGCGACGGGCCCAGGTAGTGGAAGACGGCGCTGACGCCGAAGAACGCCTGCGGCGGCACCCGGCCGAGCCGTCCCTGTACTCCGCTCGCCGCCGCCCCAACGTCCTGAACCCCGGGTTTCACGGCGTCAGAGCGCACTGGAACCGGGGGTTCATGCGGTGTTACCGCGCACCCGGTCGGTCGGCGTTCGGCTGACATGGGCAGCTAGCATATGAAGCTAGCGATGCGATGAAAATGGCCAGCATGCGGGAGTAAGCATGGAAATGCCGTTGAAACAAAGGAATTTTGTTCGTCAGGCCTTCGAAATGCCAGAAGCGCCGATGGACGCCATCGACCGGCGGATCGCCGCCGAGCTGCAGGCCGCACCGCGGCTTCGGGTGGCCGAGCTGGCGCGGCGGATCGGCCTGTCCGGCCCGGCCGTCGCCGACCGGCTACGCCGCCTCGAGGAGAGCGGCACGCTGACCTACCGGGCCGAGGTCGACCCGCGGGCCCTTGGCTACACGCTGTTCGCCATCGTGCGGATCAGCCCGGTCGGCGGGGGACTGCGGCTGATCCCCGGCATCGCCCAGGAGGTCCCGAACGTCACCGAGTGCTACCGGATCACCGGCGAGGACTGCTACTTCATGAAGGTCTACCTGCACTCCATCGACGACCTGGAACCCATCCTCGACCTGTTCACCCCGCACGGCCGCACCACGACGTCGATCGTGCACTCGGCCCCGGTCCCGCCCCGCCCCCTCCCGGTCCCGTTGACTCTCCCGCTACGGGAGGGTTGATCCTGTAACGATGACTGTCCTGGTGCCGATCGGCGACTTCTCCCGCATGACGCATCTCAGCGTCAAGGCCCTGCGCTTCTACCACGACCAGGGGCTGCTCGAGCCCGCCCGGATCGACCCGTCGAGCGGCTACCGGTTCTACGACACCGGCCAGGTGCCGGTGGCCCAGGTCATCCGCCGGTTCCGCGACCTGGACATGCCGCTGGACCAGGTCCGGACCGTCCTGACCGCGCCGGACGTAGAGACCAGGACCAAGGAGATCATCGCGCACCTGAACGCGATGGAATCCAAGCTGGCCGAGCTGCAGATGAGCGTGTCCAGCCTGCGCGCGCTGCTCGAGGCGCCAGCGGTCCGCCCGGAGGTCGAGTTCCGCTCGATCCCGGCCACACGCGCCCTGGCCGTTCGGGGCATGGTAACCGTCCAGCAGGCCTGGGCCTGGGGCACGGACGTCTTCGGCGAGATCTACGGCCGGATCGAGCAGGCCGGCCTGACCCCGGCCGGGCCCGGCGGGGCGCTGTTCCCGGCCGGGTACTTCGAGCTCCAGGAGGCCGAGCTGACCGCGTTCGTCCCGGTCGACGGCCCCGTCGCCGACAGCGGGCGGGCCGAGATCACGACCATCCCCGGCATGGAGGCCGCGGTGATGCTGCACTGCGGGTCGCCGGCCGACTCCGACCAGACCTACGGCGCGCTGGGCACGATCGTCGCCGAGCGGGCCATCGGCATCGAGGGCCCGATCCGCGAGTATTTCCTGGTCCCGTTCACCGAACCCGACCTGTCCCGGCATCGCACCGAGATCTGCTGGCCGGTCTTCCAGACCGCTTGACTCTCCTGTTAGGGGAGGCCGCAGGCTCGGGGCATGACCGCAACACGCGCACTTCCGAGTCCTGTCCAGACCCCACCCGGCCGGTCCTGGTCCGCGCTGGCCGTGCTCATGATCGGGACGTTCATGTTCGTCCTGGACTTCTTCATCGTCAACGTGGCGCTCCCGGCGATCCAGCAGGGCCTGCGGGCCGGGGAGGGCGCCATCGAGTGGATCGTGGCCGGCTACGCCATCAGCACGGCCGTCCTGCTGGTTACCGGTGGCCGGCTCGGTGACCAGTTCGGCCGCCGTCGGGTGTTCGCCATCGGGATGACAGTATTCGTCCTCACCTCGGCGGCGTGCGCGCTGGCGCCCGATCCGGCCGTGCTGGTGACGGCCCGGATACTCCAGGGCGTCGGCGCCGCGCTGATGGCCCCCAACATCTTGTCCATCCTGGGCGTGGTCTACAGCGGCCCGGCCCGGGTGCGGGCGATCAGCGTATACGGGATGGTCATGGGCCTGGCCGCCGTCTCCGGGCAGCTCATCGGCGGCATCCTCATCCGCGCCGACCTGGCCGGGATGGGCTGGCGGGCGATCTTCTGGATCAACGTGCCGCTCGGCGTGGCCGCGCTGCTGGCCTGCCGCCGCCTGGTGCCTGAGTCGCGCGCCGACCAGCGCTCCCGGTTCGACCTGGCCGGGGTCGCCCTGATCACCGCGTGCCTGGTGGCGATCGTGCTGCCGCTGGTCGACGGGCGGCAGGAGGGCTGGCCGGCCTGGTCCTGGATCGCGCTCGGCTCCGCCGTCCCGCTCGCGATCGCGTTCGTCGCCCACCAGCGGCGCAAGGCCGACCGCGGCGGGGTACCGCTGCTCAACCCGCGGGTGTTCGCCTCCTGGCCGCTCCGGGCCGGGCTGATCACCCAGACCGTGTTCTGGTGCCAGCAGGCCGCCAGCTACCTCGTGCTCGGCCTGTATCTGCAGCAGGGCCGCGGGCTGTCCCCGCTGGCCGCCGGCGCGGTGTTCGCCTTCCTGGCGGGCGGCTACCTGATCACCTCGTTCCAGGCTCCGGCGCTGACCATGCGCTTCGGCCGGAACGTGATCGCCGCCGGCGCGGTGCTCGCCGCGGCCGCGAACGGCGCCCTCTACCTGGCCACCGTCCACGGGGGCACGGTGGCCTGGCTCTTCCCCGGCCTGGTGCTGCTCGGCGCGGGGCAGGGGCTGTGCATCACCCCGCTGACCACCACGGTGCTCGGCCACAGCGACCCGGCCACGGCCGGCTCGGTGTCCGGGGCGCTGTCAACCGCCCAGCAGGTCGGCAACTCGATCGGGGTAGCCGTCACTGGCGTGCTGTTCTTCGGCACCCTCAGCCACGGTTACGGCCTGGCCTTCGAGCGCAGCGTGCTCCAGATGGGCGCACTGCTGCTGCTGGTGGCCGCGCTGACCAGGCTGATGCCGGGCCGTCAGCGGACCGCCGCCTGAGCCCAGCCCGGCGGTCAGCGGAACATGGTGTGCAAGGTGGCGACGCCCTCATCAGCCGAACGGACGTCGAGCACGACCGCCCCGGCGGTCGGCTCGACCGTCCAGGCGGCCCAGGCGCAGCACCCGGTCTCGACGGCGACCAGGGCGCGAAGCTCGTCCTCGGCTTCGGGCCGGAAGGTCAGGCGCAGGCCGTCCGCGGTCTCGGACCGCTCGGTCAGCGCCCTGGTCATCAGCCGCTGCCAGCGCTGGGCCTGGGCTCTGAGGTCGGCCACGCTGAGCGTGCACGCGATCGGGATGCTCTGAGTCATAAGGGTCAGCATCGCTGTTAAAGTCAGGTTGATGTCAAACCAGGACCGCTCGATGTCCATCGGCGCGATCGCCGCGCAGGCGGGTCGGCGACCGTCGTCGATCCGCTACTACGAGCAGATCGGGTTGCTGCCCCGGCCGGACCGGGTGAGCGGACGGCGCGTCTACGGGCCGGACACCGTGCGCACCCTCGCGGTGATCGAGACCGGGCAGCGGGCGGGCCTGACCCTCGACGAGATCAGGGACCTGCTGTCCGCCTCGGACGGCGACCAGGCCGCGATCGAGCGGCTCCGCGAGGTGGCCGTCAGGAAGCTGCCCGAGGTCAGGGAGCTGATCGAGCGCACCGAGATCGTCCGTGACTGGCTGGAAGCCGCGGCCCGGTGCGAATGCCCGACCCTCGACGAGTGCCCGCTGTTCGACGACCCGGCCCTGCTCCCGCAGAAGGCCCCGGGATTCTAGGCCTCCACCCGGTCGCGCGAACGCTCCTCGCCGCGCTGCGCGTCTAGGTCAGGACCGGCCGGCTCACTGGGAGGGGTAGCGTCTTGTGCGTGCCTGGTCTGCTTCTGGGTGTACCGGTAAGCCAGGTACAAGGCCCCGAAGGGGACGATCACCCGGAGCAGGACCTGACGGTCGCCGACGCTGCCGGCGATGAGCAAGGAGATGGTCCCGGCCAGGAACGCCAGCCCCCAGACCGCC
>DAIOWL010000549.1:0-2296 GCA_036758545.1 Streptosporangiaceae bacterium
CGGCTTGCCATCCTGCTGGCGATGGCGATGTTCGTGCTGGTGGTCGACACGTCGCTGATGAACGTGTCGATTTCAGCGGTCGTCCGGGATATCGGTACTACGGTCAGCGGGGTCCAGTCGGCCATCGCGCTCGAAGCGCTGGTCTCTGCCGCGTTCATCCTGATCGGCAGCAAGGTCGGTGATCTCATCGGACGGAAGCTGGCGTATGTGCTGGGCCTGCTAGGTTATGCCGTCGGCGCCCTGGCCATGGCATTCGCCCAGAGCCTGACCGCGATCATCGTGTTCTGGGCGGTGGTGGGCGGGCTCGGCGCGTCGCTGCTGCTGCCCGCCATGCAGTCCCTTATCCACGGCAACTTCGAAGGCGCGGCACAGAAGAAGGCCTATGCCCTGGTCGGGGCATCGGCTGCGATTGCCGCCGCGGTCGGGCCGCTGTTCGGGGGTTTCGTCACTACCTATCTGTCGTGGCGTGTCGGGTTTCTCTTCGAGGTCGCCGTCATCGCGGTCGTGCTCTCTGGGATCAGGCTCGTGCATGACGTCCCGTACACCGGCTCGCGGCGTGTTGACGTGGTCGGCGGGCTCCTGTCTGTCCTGGCCATGGGCGGCATCGTGCTGGGTATCCTCCTCTGGCAGGAAGGCGGCGAATCGGTTCTGGCGGTCCTAGCCGTGGGCGGGGCCGCGCTGGTCTCGCTGATGTACTGGCTGCGGCGCCGCAAGCGTCAGGGGAAGCCGACGCTTCTGGACCCGGATCTGTTCCGGTCTAAGGTCTTTGAGTCTGGCGTGTCCGGGCAGATGCTCCAGCAGATTGCCCTGGGCGGCACGATGATCGTCCTGCCGATTTACCTGCAGATGGTGCTGGAGTACAACGCGCTGAAGGCGGGCCTGTCCCTCGCGCCGCTCTCGCTCACCATGTTCGCCGTGGCGGTCGTGGCCGGGAGGAGGGCGGCCAGGCGGCGTCCGGCGGGCCTCATCCGGCTGGGGTTCGCGATCTTGACGATCGGACTGGTCCTGCTGATCCCGATCGTGCCCCGGGCGGACTCCGGCTGGTGGCTGGTGGTCCCGCTGGTGATCGCCGGCTGCGGGCTGGGCCTGCTGGTGTCCCAGCTCAACAACTACACACTCTCCCCGATCTCGGACGAGCGGGTGAGCGAGGCCGCCGGAGTGAACTCGGCAGCCGGATCGTTCGGGCTGTCGTTCGGGCTGGCGTTTGCCGGCGCCATCATGCTGGCCACGCTCTCCCTCAGCTTCACCAGCTTGGCCACCTCGAGCACCGTGCTTTCCCCAGCCCAGCAGCAGCAGGTTGCGCATGCGCTGGAGATCGACGCTCAGATAATGAGCAATACCCAGCTTGAACAGCAACTCGCCAGCCACCCCGAGAATGTCCAGAACGAGATTATCCGCATTAACACGGACGCTAGGCATCGAGCCCTTCAGATAGCACTTCTCATTCCGATTCTCGCCGGCGCCCTGGGGCTGCTCAATTCGTTCCGCATGATGCGCCTCCCAGATCCTGTGCCTTCGGAAACCGCGGAAGGCATGGTTTTGGGCTGACTTCCGGCCAGCGGCTAGCTGTTCGGGGTGGGGCTCTGCCTCGCAAGGAGCCCAATCTCAGGTGAAGATCAGGTACATGCTATTTGCGATGAGCCAGAACCCGAGGATAAAGCTCCCGAGGATGATCACCTGGTCGGTGTGAGAGTCGATCCAGCTCTTGAACCTGATCAGGAGGGTCTGGTCGGGCTTGAAACCGGCGTAGATCTCAATAGCCAGGTAGGAGGACGAGGCGAGGACGCAGAAAAAGAACAGCACGATGTAGCTCGCGGCACTGGACAGCTTGGCCTCGACGACGGTAGCAGCACCCGCGGCGATCAGGCCCCAGGGCTGGAGCAGTGGTGCCAGGGCCATGGCGAACAACGGGGTCATGGTGTCCACGGACGCCTGCCACTTTGGCGGCTTCTTCGGTTTCTTAGGTTGGCCCATACTCCGGCGCCGCCGGATCGCGATCACAAGCAGGACCACTCCGATGGCGATCTTCACCGCCCGCGACGCCAGGGAGGGTACCGTGTTCGGCTTGGGGGGGTTATTGCCCGTGGCCAGCACCGTGATCGTGACGACGATCGCCAGGGACACCAGCCACCCGAACACGAATGCCGCGCCTTTGCGCACGCCGCGCTTGGAGGGCAGCACGACCAGGAATGCCGTCAGAGGCAGCGGGTCGAGTGCGATCGCCACACCGATCAGGACAAGGTTAAGCACCACAGGCGTCCCCTATCTCGCGCGGCAGGAGGACCGTCGTGCCCCG
>DAIOWL010000549.1:2396-5237 GCA_036758545.1 Streptosporangiaceae bacterium
CCGGGCCTCTGGCTAAGATCCACGACAACCATGCCACTAGGCCTGACTTGGCAGCTGAGTTCAAACGGCACCGTTTCTCAAATAGCGTTCCCCGCCAGATGACTGCGGTGTCCTGCCGCGGTATGGCAGGCAGGGCAGACCACGGACACCAAGTCCGTCGATCGCGAACACCCGGCCAGCCAGTGGCTGGCGGCCCAGCGCATCGTCGTCCAGGTCCGTCCGCGCGCTGGTGACGAACAGCGTGTCCCGAGCGGGCCCGCCGAAGGCGCATGAGGTCGGCCGCTCGACGGGAAGCTGCACAGCGGCCAGAAGCGACCCGTCTGCCGCGTACCTGTTGACAGCCCCGCCGTTCCACAGAGCGACCCAGATTCCCCCCTCCTCGTCGACGGTGAGCCCGTCTGGTGCCACACCCGGCTGATCGATATGCACGACAGTACGGCGGTCGCTGATCGCACCGGTGGAGCCGTCGAATCGGAACGCATCGACGCATCCGGTGCCGCTGTCGCTGAGGTACATCGTGCTAGCGTCGGGACTCCAGCCGATGCCGTTGGAGATGGTCAGGCCGGTCAGCACGGTGGTGCAGCTGCCGTCGAGTTCGAGGCGATACAGGGCTCCGGCTCCCGGCGATTCGTCATACGCCATCGTCCCGGCCCAGAACCGGCCTTGCGGGTCGCACGCTCCGTCGTTCATCCGGACGTCAGTACGATCGGCTTCGGGTTGGGCGAGCTCGCAGACCGAGCCTGCGTCGTCGATGAACAGGAACCCCGGACCGGCAGCGAGCACGTAGCCGCCTCCGTCTGCCGGTGCGGCTGCACCGATATGCCGGTCGACCGAAATCGTCTCGACGCGTTCCAGGGCGCCATGAGGGCTAAGCGTTCCCCGGTGCATCTGGCGTCCCAGGATGTCGACCCACAACAGCTCCTGGCGCTCCTCG
Source organism: Streptosporangiaceae bacterium (assembly GCA_036758545.1). Classification (GTDB taxonomy): domain Bacteria; phylum Actinomycetota; class Actinomycetes; order Streptosporangiales; family Streptosporangiaceae; genus Palsa-504. The sequence goes on from DAIOWL010000549.1 coordinate 3,331, forward strand.
TGCCAGCGCGGGCCCTCGCTCAGCAGCCCGGGGGTTGCTGACCACACCTTCACGTCGGGGGTCATGCGGTCAACTCCTCGACAACGACGGTACCTTTCTGGCCTGGCTGGACTGTCATTGCGCGCACGTTCGTATCGTCACACCGGGCAGCCATGGCCACCTCACCCGGCAGGGGGTGATGACGGACGCGACAGACACGCCGGATGATCGGGCTATGATCCCATCGGCGCCCGAGCCATTTGACGTCGTGGTCGTGGGCGCAGGACCTGCCGGTGTGGTCGCGGCGCTCCGCGCGGCCCGCCTGGGAGCCAGGACCGCGCTGATCACTCGCGATCAGTTCGGCGGGATGGCCGCTAACGACGGGCCGGTGCCGGTGCGCACCCTCGCCCAGGCAGCGCGGCTGATCCGCGAGGCCAGGCAGCTGTCTCGCTACGGGATCGCGGCCGGCGAACCCTCGCTGGATTACCCTCGGCTGCTGGCGCGTGTCCGCGAGGTGACCGCGGCCGCACGCGAGCAGACGCTGCTGCGCGACGACGTTGAACGGGCGGGCGTAAGGATCTACGAGCAGGCCGGCCCGGCGCGGTTCGCGGACCCCCACACCGTTGAGAGCGACTATGCGCCGCCGCTCCGAGCAGACAGGGTCATCATCTGCACCGGAGGAAGTTCCCGGCCGCTGCCGGTCCCCGGCTTCGACTTGACCGCGACGCACAGCGACGCGTGGAACCTTTCCTCGGTGCCGCCGTCGCTGCTGGTCATCGGCGCCGGCGCGACCGGCGTGCAGGTGGCCTCGATCTTCAACGCCTTCGGCTCACGCGTCCACCTCGTCGAAATTGCTCCTCGCATCCTGATGAGCGAGGATCATGAGGTCTCCGAAGTCGTCGGCGGCGCCTTGGCGGCGTCCGGCATCCATCTCGTCGAGGACGCCGGAACACTCGACCGCTTCGAACGCTGCGCGACCGGCGTGCGCCTGCTTCATTCATCCGGCAACGGACAGCAGAGCATCGACGCCACGGTGGCTGTGGTCGCGGCCGGATGGGTGGCCGCCACCGCCGGGCTGGCCCTCGACCGGGCGGGCGTGCAGACAAACCTGCGCGGGTACGTCGAGGTTGACGCGCAGTTGCGCACGAGCACGCCGCACGTCTTCGCCGCAGGCGATGTCACGGGGCGCGCGATGGTCGTGCATGAGGCGGTCCGCCAGGGACTGGTGGCCGCGACCAATGCCGTCCTCGGACGAAATACGGCAGTGCCTGCCCAGGTGAGCCCGATCGGCAGCTTCACGGACCCTGAGTATGCGTCGGTCGGGCTGACCGAAACGGCCGCCCGGCAGACCCATGATGCGGTGGTGGCGACCGTGCGCTTCGACTCGCTCCCGCGGCCAATCATCGATGGCCGTCAGACGGGGTTCTGCAAACTGGTCATCGACCGCAAGCTGCACACCATCCTGGGCTGTCACGTCGTGGGCGAGCGCGCGGTGGAGCTCGCGCAGCTGGCGGCGACCGCGATGGCTGCCCAGATGCCGGTCGAGCAGCTCGCGCTGGTCCCGTTTTCCTTCCCCACGTACGCGAACGCCCTGGGTCGCGCGGCAATGCAGGCGGCGATCGACCTCGATCACACCGGATTGTGGGTCGTCAGTCATCTCGAAACAGCAGTTGAGGCCGGCGTTGCCTGAGCTCGCCGGAAAGGCATCATGCATACCGCGGCTCGCTGCGCATGCGCACCGCATAACTACGCCGTTTCTATAGGAGGAAAGATCGTGGTCACCCCTTCAACAGGAACGTCCCGTCCGGGCGTCCGTGCCGGTTCCGCCAGCGAGTTCAGCTTGTTCTTCCACGTCCGGCCAGGTCACGAGGGTGACCTGAGAGAAGCAGTCGAGGCCCTGCAGAGCAGTCCCGGGTACCGGCCAGGAG
>DAIOWL010000550.1:0-4673 GCA_036758545.1 Streptosporangiaceae bacterium
TTAGACTCGGGGGATGTCTTCGGCGGAGTGCACGGCCGCGGCGAGCACCGGAAGTCGCGGCTCTCTCGATGAGGAGTCGCGCGAGTGGCTCCGGTGCCTTACTGTTCCTGCCGAGCGGGAACCGGCGCTGGCCCGCCTGCACGGGCTGTTGTTGCGGGTTGCCCGCGCCGAACTGCGGCGGCGCAGCCTGCCCGCCTTTGTTGAGGGCCGGGAGCAGGATGACCTCGCCCACCAGGCGGCCGACGACGCGCTGCTGGCGATCACCACCAAACTGGACAGGTTCCGCGGGGAAAGCCGCTTCACGACCTGGGCGTGCAAATTCGTCATCCTGGAGGTGTCAGCCAAGCTTGGCCGCCACTACCGGCGTAATCCCCCGGCGCCGATGTCCGGCGATGCGTGGGAGCGGATCCCGGACCGGTTCGGTGCCGATCCCGCTGAGTACGCCGAGTCACGGGAACTGGCCGCCGCCCTGCGCCGGGCGGTAACTGAGGTGCTGAGCGAGCGGCAGCGCCGCGTGTTCGTGGCGATCGTCGTCGATGGGATCCCGCTGGACGCGCTGGCCGTCGAGCTCGGTTCGACGCGGAACGCGCTCTACAAGACGATGTTCGACGCACGGCGAAAGATCCGCGCGCATCTGGTCGCTCACGGTTATCTGGATGCGGACGGAGGGAGGCCATGACCGGGTGGCAGGCTCTCGATGAGTTCCTGCGGACTGATCCGCGGGATGTCGGGTGCGAGCGGGCGATGGAAGTCCTGGACGTCTACGTCGACGTCGTGCGCGCGGATGGCGCTGAGGCGGCCGAGCGCCGCTTCCGTGGTGTCGCCGCGCACTTGCGTGCCTGCGGCCCCTGCGGCGAGGACTTCGACGGCCTGCTTATAGCCATCATTGGAGTCGCCTCGTAGAGAACTAGGACGTCACCGTTCACCGGCCGCGTCACCGCGGCAATCGGCTGGCTGTCCAGAAGGTAAGAACCCCGCAGTCGGTGACGCTCACCTTGTACGTGGTTCAGTTACAGGCTTACGGAGTGAGGAACGATGGCGGTACCAGCTGTGGCAGCCGATCGGGATTATCCGCAGATGATCGCGCAGGCCGATCACGCCGAACCCGCGCCGCGGCGAGTGCGGGCGACGCTGGGCGGCGAGGTGATCTTCGACAGCACGCGGGCGCGGTACGTGTGGGAATGGCCGTACTACCCCCAGTACTACATCCCGGTCGAGGACGTCGACGAGCGCTTCCTGGTAGATGAGCACCATGAGCAGCGCCTCCGCCAGGGCGCGGCGCGTCGTCACGGCTTGCGGGCTGGCGGCGTGGACCGCCCGGGCACCGTGCGTGTCTTCGGCGCCGAGGCGATTGACGGAGTGGCTGGCACGGCTCGTTTCGACTGGGACGCGCTGGATGCCTGGTATGAGGAGGACGAGCAGGTCTTCGTTCATCCCCGCAACCCTTACGTCCGCGTCGACGCGCTTCGCTCGCACCGGCACGTCCGGGTCTCGCTGGAGGGAATCACGCTGGCCGAGAGCGCCACGCCGGTGCTGGTGTTCGAGACCGGCCTGCCGACCCGTTACTACTTCGACCGCACCGATGTCGACTTCAGTCACCTCGTGCCGACCGCCACCCAGACGGCCTGCCCGTACAAGGGCGTGACCAGCGCCTACTGGTCGGTGCGCGTCGGCGGCGAAGTGCACAAGGCCGACCAGGATCTCGCCTGGGCCTATGATTTCCCCACCCGCCCGCTGCTGCCCATCGCGGGCCTGGTCGCCTTCTACAACGAGAAGACCGACATCGACGTGGACGACGTGCGGCTGCCCCGCGCCCGGACCCATTTCTTCAGGTGATCACCATCAACACAACGCGCCAGCGCGCCCGATCGGCCGGCATGCCCGCTCGAGCGAGGCTGTCCTTCGTGGAAGCGGCGAGGTAAGACCGCGGCCGCAGGCCGCGCTAACCGTGCGGACGGATTCACGCGACGACATCGATAAGGAGGCAGGCATGCCCCTGCTGCACCCGGGTGACATGTTCCCCCAGCTGACCCTCAACATTCCCGGCGGGCAGGCCATCGAGGTTCCCGGCTGGTTCGCCGGCGAGTTCGGGGTCGTGCTGTTCAACCGCGGAGCGTGGTGCCCCTACTGCACCGCCCAGCTGCGCGCGTTCCAGCGGGCCGGCGAGTCCCTGGCCCAGGCCGGCATCCGGGTGGCCGCGCTGTGGGTCGACGACGAGAAGACCACCGCGGAGTTCACCGCCAGGCACGGCCTCACCTTCCCGCTCGGGCACACCGCCGACGCCCGCGCGGTCGCCGGGCTGACCGGCGCGTTCGTCAACGAAGACCCGCTGTACCTGCAGTCCACCGGCTTCGTGCTGGACCCGCAGGGCAAGGTGATCGTCAGCGTGTACTCCAGCGGCGCCATCGGCCGCCTCGTCCCCGAGGACGTCACCGGCCTGGTCGGGTACCTGCGCCAGCACGCCGCCGCATCGTCTTGATAGTCATGGAGCCGGACAGCATGAACCACGCGGACATCAATTTCTACTTCGATCCGCTGTGCCCGTTCGCCTGGATGACGAGCAAATGGGTCCGGCAGGTCACCGCGCAGCGCGACTACACCGTGGACTGGCGGTTCATCTCGTTGCGCCTGATCAACGCCGACGTCGACTACGACAGTCACTTCCCGGCTGGCTACGAGGCTGGCCATACCGCTGGGCTGCGGCTGCTGCGGGTGGCCGCCCGGACCCGCGCCGAGCACGGCCGCCAGGCGGTCGGGCCTCTCTACCAGGCGATCGGCACCCAGGCGTTCGACTCCGCCGCGGCGCCCGCGCTGGGGCCGGAAGAACGGGGCAGCCGCGAGTTCGTCGAGCCCCTTCTCCAGCAGGCCGGCTTGCCCGCGTCGCTCGCCGCCGCCCTCGATGACGCCGGCTGGGACGGCGAACTGCAGGCGGAAACCGGCGAGGCGCTCGCGCTGACCGGCAAGGACGTCGGTACCCCGATCATCCACTTCGGGCCGCCCCGGGGGACCGCGTTTTTCGGGCCGGTCATCAGCCGGCTCCCGGCTGGCGAGGAGGCAGTCCGGCTGTGGGACCACGTTGTCGGGCTCGCCTCTTTCCCCGGCTTCGCCGAGCTCAAGCGCAGCCTGCGAGAACGGCCCCAGCTGCGCAGCTCCGGAGTTAACCCCGGCGAGACCGGCATCCAGGAGGACTGGCACGGCGGAAGCCGGCGCCTGAAGAAATAGCACCGGGAACACCGTCGCCGCCGACGCGCTGACGCCGTCAGGCGGCCCAGTATGCTGACGACAGTGCCTGCAGCCAACGCGTCCGAGGATTGCACATATGACGGCTACCTGGCATGTCTGCGTCGATCTTCACTCGGTGAGGCAGGGGACCGCCGCAGAGACCGCGCCGCCCGCCCTGATAGCCGGGCACCTGCATCCGCGGTCCCGGCGCTTAGCGGAAAGGCAGATGGTCCGTGTCTGAACTCGACCCGCTGATGGTCGCCGCGGCGGACGGACGCGACCTCCTCGCCGTCGCGCAGTCCGATTGGTCACGCCCGGTGCAGGACTGCCCCGGCTGGAACGCCGCCGACCTCACCGGCCACATGGGCGCCATCCTCGGCTGGATCGCAAAGATCGTCACCAGCGGCCAGGCCGTGCCGCGCCGCGACCGGGAGACACCGCCTGCTGACCGGGACACGCTGGCGGCCTGGTACGAGGCTCACCTGGACCGGACCCTCACCATCCTGACGGCCACGCCGCCCGAGTCATGGACCTGGACCTTCTCTAGCCGCGGCGACCAGCGAGTCAGCTGGTGGCGGCGCCGCCTGGCCGTGGAACTAGCCATCCACCGCTGGGACGCTCAGCGTGCAGCCAGCCTCGGCACCAGATCGCTGCCTGCGCCACTCGACGGGCACGTCGCCGCCGCGGGCATCGAGGAGTTCCTGACCGAGTTCCTGCCCGGTCTCCTGAGCCAGCCAGATATCGTCGGCCTGACCGGATCCCTGCACCTGCACGCCACCGACGGCGCCAGCGAGTGGTGGATCGATCTGGACGAACGAGCCGGCATAGTCGCCGTCCCCGGCCACCGCAAGGCGGACACCGCCATCCGGGCCAGCCGGTCGGACCTGCTGCTGTGGCTGACCAACCGCCAGCAGCCCGGCGCACTAGAGATCTCCGGCCCGCCCGAGGTCGCGGCACGGTGGACCCAGCTGCGTCGCTGACAAACTCCGGGGCCATCGGCCGGGCGCTCAGCGTGCGCCCCGGTACCAGCCGCGACGGCCTGTTCGAGGAGCAAGGGATCGGCCAAGGTGTCCGGGTGGGCGACCAGGCCGTGTTACGGCGATGTGACATCCGCGGACGGTTGTTACGCGCCTCGCTGGCCTAGCGTGTCGGTGACAGGCCGTCGGCAGACAGATCTAGTCAGCGGGAGGCGAGAGCGCACGTGTCCATCGAGATATTCACTGAGGCGGACCCGCGGGACCGGCGCCAGGTCCGGGGGATCCCGCCCGGCAACCCGCAGGCAGGCGGCTGGCATCTGACCGTACCGGACGACTTGTCCCCCATGACGGTCCGGCCGCCAGGACACCTGCTGGTGACCGGCCTGCCAGGGATGCTGCGCGGCCAGGAGCGCGCTGGCCGCGGCCCGGACGGTCTGCCGGTCTGGCGGCCGATCCGGGCGGTGGCGAATGCCG
>DAIOWL010000550.1:4683-5219 GCA_036758545.1 Streptosporangiaceae bacterium
CGAACTGGTGACGGACTCGCCCGCGCAGTACTGGGAGATGATCAGCGAGCACGTCTCGCTCGCCGTCGCGGCGCTCGCGCAGGCCGGCGGACCGGCGCGGGAGCGGATCGCGGAAGCGTCATCGCCAAGGCCAGCACCTACGAGCAAGACGACGGCAGGGTGAGGATTCCGGGCGTGGCCCGCTGCATCGCCGGCACGAAGCAGTGATGCCCGGACTGGAGCGTCTGCGCCCAGTTGCCGAGCCGCGGAGCTCATCGCGGCAGCCGGAACTAGCCGGCGCCCGGCCTGCGCCGCCCAACTGCGCTCGCCTCACGCTGTGTAATCGATCCTGCTCCATCATTGAGCGCACACTTCCGCCCAATGGACTCTCGGAGGCGGTGGTCGACTGATGGCTGTCGCCACCCATATCGGGATGTTCTGGCGGCCCGTCACTGGGGTGGCCAGGCTCGCGCGCAGGGTGCAGGTAAATCAGGTCACGGTGAATCACCTCGGGTGCCGGCATGAGCAAGTGGGGACTGCGCGACAGGACGCAGGCG
>DAIOWL010000551.1:0-5219 GCA_036758545.1 Streptosporangiaceae bacterium
CGCTCGGCGAGCTGCTCGGAGAACACATGCAGCTCGTCGTCGACGCGATGGGAGCCGCGCTTCGGGGCGGTCCGGAGTTCAAGGCCGACGCCGCGCAGGTGAACGCCGACACCGAGCAGCTGGCGAGCGCGATCGGGGTCCTGTTCGGGCCGCAGAGCGGGAAACGGTTCGAAAGCGTGTGGGGCGATCACGTCGACGCGCTGGTCAGCTACTCCGGGGCGGTCGCGGCCGAGGACGAGCAAGGCAAGGCGAAGGCCCTTGCTCAGCTGCGTGCGTTCGAACGGCACCTGAGCGCCTTCCTGAGCACGGGGACCGACGGCCGGCTGACGACACCCGCGCTCTCGGACGTTCTCCACATGCACGACCGTGACCTCGTCGAGCAGCTCGACGCGTACGCCAGCGGCGACTTCAAGACCGCATACAGCGTGACGTACCAGGGCTACCAGCACATGTTCGCCGTCGCCGAGACGCTGTCCGGCGCGATCGGTCCGACGATCGCGGCCCGGCTGCCGAAGGGGGGCGTGCAGACCGGCGGCGGGGGGATGGCGGGCTCACGATGAGCCGCTGGCCGGCCGGGCCGCTTGCCATCATGGCGCTGGCGGGGCTGCTTGTGTCGGGGTGTGGCGCCCCGGCGCTGAGCACCGCCGCCGCACGATCTCCTCGTGCCGGGTCCGCGACGGCGACGGCGACGGCGCACGAGCCGCCCGGCGTGGCGGGGTTCCACTCCGTCCGCACGTACGATCAGCCGGCCCTGCCGGTGCGCTTGCAGATACCGGCGATCGGCGTGTCCACGCCCTTGGTGAAGCTCGGCCGTCTGCCCGACGGAAGCCTGGAAGTCCCGAAGCCCTGGGACGTGGCCGGCTGGTACGACAAGGGGCCCCGGCCCGGGCAGCCCGGCCCCGCGGTCATCCTCGGACACGTGGACTCAACGAGGGGCCCAGCGGTCTTCTACCAGCTGCGCGCGCTGCGGCCGGGAGATACCGTCCGGGTGGGCCTGGCGGACGGCCGGATACTTGTCTTCCGCGTGCAGCGAATCCAGCGGTATCCGAAGGATGAGTTCCCGACCGAGGCGGTCTACTTCCCCACGCTCAACCGTGAGCTGCGCCTCATCACGTGCGGGGGCGAGTTCGACTACGCCGCCAGAAGCTATCGCGACAACATCGTGGTCTACGCGGATCTGGCCAGCTGAGAGCTACGAGCGGCCGGGCTTACGCCACATCCGCCGTATATCGATGATGGCGGCGCCGGCCAGGCACAACAGCAGCACCGCAGCGATCAGCCAGGCCACGGACACACCAGCGTTCCCGCGCGCGCCGACGGGTACTTGCGCTCGCGGAGCGGACGAGGCCGGCACCCGCACGGTCGCTTCGGCGGTTGCGGTCGTCCCCCCTTCGGCCACCGCCACCCGAAGACGGGTCGCGGCCAGCGCCGGCTCGGTCGTGGCGTAGGCGAGCTGGTACTGGTGGGCAAAGTCGGCACCGATCGCGTCGACGGCTGGCATGAGCGAACGGGCGGATGACGCGGTGACCGCCCAGCCTCCGCTGGCGCCAGCGAGCCGGGCGAGCGACGGCGCGACTTCCGGCACGGCCGCGACGTAGAGGCTGGCATCCGCGGCACGAAGCTGCCCGGACACGTCGCTCGCCAGCGCGGCGGGGATCGGGGTGGTCGTGATGAGGACGACGGCGCGTCGGCCCGGGGGCCCCCTGAGGACCTCTCGGACGGCGAGCCTCAGCGCCGCCGCATCATCGCGCGGGCCCGAGAAGGTCGCACCCGCGAGCGCCTGCACGACCGAGCCGGCGTCGCCGGTCAGCGGCTGGACGAGGCGGGCAGACCTGGCGGCCACCACCGCCGCCTCGGCGCCGTTCGGCAGGCCGATCATCATGTCGGCCACGGCGTTCTGCGCACCCTGAAGCTCGGCGCCGGGACGGGCGTCGACAACCACGGCGATGCGCAGTGCCGCCGCCGGAAGCGGATGCACGCGGACCGCCATCGGCCGCCCGTTCTGCCACAGCCGAAAGGCCTGCGCGTTCAGCGGCCCGCCCGAGCCCGGGACCGCGACGACCACGCCCACGTGTGACGGGTCGACCGTGACGGTGCCAACGACTCGAACCCCGAGGTTCACCGTATGGCGGGCAGAGGGTTCGGCTGCCGCTGGCACGGCCGTCGCCGATGCGGCCGTCGCCGCTACAGTGACGGCAACTGCTGTCACGCTCAGCAGCCGACCTCGTACTCGTCGTCTCCGCTGCGTCCCGGAAACCGTCTGATTGCTGTGCATAGCTGACCTCGACCATCGTAAAACGGCGCGGGCCCGTGCGTCGGCTCAATCGCCAGTACCGCGGTCTGACGGGTGACGTCGTGGGCTGGGTGGGCAACAACCCGGTCGTTGTGGTACGCCGGAGGCGACAGCGGTCGCGCCTTGCGCGGTACAGGCCGAAGATGCGGAAGGAGGAGTCCGGTGACCCAGGAAACGGTATCCCCCCGCGGAGGCTCGCAGGCCGTTCGCGCCGCCCGCCGCGATGAGGCAGCCCTGCTCGGCGCGGTGCTGGCCGACGCCTTTGCCGAGGATCCGGTCTTCGCCTGGCTGATCCCGCCGCAGCCGCGCGGCCGGGACAATCGCATGCGCACGTTCTTCACCAGCATGAGCCGCAGCTACCTGCGGCGGGGCAAGCCGTGTTACCTCACCGGCGACGCCTCGGCCGCCGCGCTGTGGGCCGCGCCGGGCGAGTGGGCGATGCCGCTCAGCCAGGTCATCCTGGAGGCGGCGCCCAACGGGCTGGCCCTGCGCCGTCACCTGTTCCGCGCGCTGCGCACGCAAATGCAGATCGAACGCCTGCACGCCGGGCAGTCCCCGCCGCACTGGTACCTCGGCTACCTCGGCACCCGCCGCGACCGGCAGGGCCAGGGGCTGGGCACCCAGATGCTGCGCGAGGTCCTGGACCGCGCGGACACCGAGGGCGTGCCGGCCTACCTCGAATCCTCCAGCGAACGCAACCTGCCGCTGTATGAGCGCAACGGCTTCCGCGTCGTCGGCGAACTACAGGCCCTGGGCCACGGGCCCACCATCTGGCGTATGTGGCGCGAACCGCCGCCCCGCACCTGAGGCTGGGGACGGCCGCGTCAGGTCGCCGCGCCTGTCGCGGTCAGGGGAACAGCTTGGCCACGGTCTCGGCCAGGGTTTTCAGCAGGGACGGGTCGGTGGCGTCCTTGTCCAGCGAGAACTCGAACGAGGTCTTGCCATCCACACGTTCGACACTGATGTGCACCTTGGTCTGGAGCCACGTGACCAGAGCCGCCAGGACCACGGCGGCGGCGATGGCCGTCTCGATGACCAGCTGCTCGTCCTCCGGCGGTTCCTCCACCACGGCCTGCGCGACGGGCGCCGTCGAGGGGTCTTCGGTGAAGAGGCCGAGCGTGCGGCGGGCCATAGCCTGCGCGTCCGTCTCACTGGCCGCGATCTCGCTCGGGTCGACGTCCTTGACGTCGTACTCACGCAGTAGTTCCGCCAGCAGCAGGCGCGCCTCGTCTTCTGTCTGGACTGTTCCCTCGTCGGCCGCCAGACCTTCGCCCAGCTGGGCGCCTATCTCCTGGAGTACCAGCAGGACGGACCGATCGTCCAGTGCCTCCGGACCAACCGCGTGACTCATGTGCTATCTCCAATCTCCGTGAAGGACGAAGGGCGCCCAGTGGTACGGGTGCCGCAGGTACGGCTCCTCGGCCGACCGCAGGAACTCCTGCTGCGCCCACTGCAGGGCCTGCCACTTTTCCGGCTTCCTGACCGGGTCGGACCAATGCCGGTAGAAGGCCCGCAACAGGTCCCTGGATGTCAGCTGGTCGACATTCCACAGGCCCGCCATCACCGCCGAGTTACCGGCATACAAGAAGGCACGGCTCAGCCCGTCAAGCTCGTCCCCGGCGTTCCGTACGGCATGGACGGAGCCGGCGCATGCGCGGAGGACGACGATCTCGGCGCCCATGGACGTGCTCATGACCTCTCGTGCCGTCAGGATCGTCCTGGCCTGCTCGAGTAGCGACACCTGATCCATCCGACGGGAAGGCCGCTCGCCTCCGTCGGCCAGGAGCAGCCCGGAGTCCAGGGGCGACCGCTCGTTGAAGTAGCCGTGGCAGGTGAGGTGCAGGATCCGACGTCCGAAGCTCGACCGCAGCGCATGACGCTTGGTGACGGTCGGCCCGCTATCCGCGAGGACGTCCCATCGGCCCCCCGCGAACAGCTCGTCGTCGTGCTCCACGTAGTCCGGGTGAAGATCCTCTCGGGCCGCGACCCCGGCCGCGTACACCGTGTGTGCCCGTTCGGCCGGAGAGGACTTGGTGCTCAGCACGTAGGAGAGCGAGCTGATGCTGGGGGCGTACACCGTGCCGATCCGTTCGGCCAGGTAGCCGCCGTCACCGTCGGGCAGGGCATGCAGCGGCAGTCCGTGCAGGGGACCATGGGGGACGAAGCAGAGCAACTCCGCCCCGGACACGAGGGGCAGGAACTTGAGGAGCTCCTCCCCGAGCTCCTCGAAGAAGCCCAGGTTCTTCCGCCATGGGTTCGTCCGGCGGATCGGACTCGGGTCCGGGAACTTCCCGCCGCTGAACGTGTGCCGCAGCCGCAGCACCACCGACTCGAGCGCGTCTCGCCCCACCTCGCTGCGGACGACACCGACCTCCGGGTCGTCCGAACGGAGCACGAAGATCCGGGTGTGGTCCGCGGCGCAGAAGAACGACACGATGGCCATCGGCCGCGTCGCGTGCTCGCGCAGCACCCTGCGCGCGTCTTCGATGTCGGACGGGATACCCCGCCGTAGCCGGACGAACGCCGGCACGGACTCCTGCATCTCCTGCCAGCAGTCCCGAAGCTGGGCCTGCACCTCCTGAATCCTCCCGAACAGCTTGCCTGACCCGGTCAGGTCCGCTTCCGTCTGCAGGTCGCGTCTTTGCCGGATGAGTTCGGCTTCACGGTGGCGCAGTCCCTGGTCGACCTCGGCTGGAGCCGAAACGTCGACGCTGGCCAGGGCGGCCAGGAACCCCCTGGCCTTCGCCGCCTCGTGAAGGCCGAACGCGAGCAGTCGCGGATCGGCCCCCCCGGGAATCGCCAGAGTCTCACCGTGATCGAGCAGGAGGGAGATCAGCTCCTCGATGACCCCGATCCACTTCGCGGCGAATTCGCCACGCCGCTCGTCGAGCAGGGTTTCCTCCATCTGGCCGTCGATCATCGTGTA
>DAIOWL010000552.1:0-5215 GCA_036758545.1 Streptosporangiaceae bacterium
CCCCGCACGACGCCTACGACATGCTGCGCCCGCTGCCGTTCGTGGAGTTCGGCCCGGACGGCCTGGTCCTGCACGACACCGTGCGCGAAGTCGTCGCGGCGCTGCTGCGGGTCAACGATCCGCCGGCCTACCGCGCCCACAGGATCGCGGCCTGGCGGCAACTGCGGCGCGAGCTGCGCACCGCCCCGCCGGCGGACCTGTGGCGCTACACCGCCGACCTGCTCTACCTCATCGAGAACCCGGCCGTGCGGGAGGCGTTCTTCCCCACCGCCAGCTACCGGTACGCGGTCGAGCCAGCGCGGCCGGCCGATGAAGCCCGGATCATCGCCATCGCCCGCGCGCACCAGCCAGCCGAAGCCGTCGCCGTGATGCGGTCCTGGTGGGACGCGATGCCGTCCGCGTTCCGCGTCGCCCGGGACCCCGACGGATCTCCCGCCGCGTTCCAGTGCCTGTGCGAGGCGACCTCCGTGCCGGCCCGGCTTCTCGCTGCGGACCCGGTGGCCGTCACCTGGCGCGAGCACCTGCGTGCCAGCCCGGTGCCGCGCGGCCAGCAGGTGCTCTTTCTGCGCCACATGCTGGCCGCCGACGGCGGTGAAGCCACGACGCCGGCCCACGCCGCCCTGATCCTCGACCTCAAGCGGCGCTACCTGGAAATGCGGCCCAGGCTCCGGCGTATCTACTCGCTGGCCGCAGATCCCGCCGCGGCGCTGTCTCAGTTCGCGCCGCTCGGCTTCGCCCGTCTCCCGGACGGCGCGGCCGAGATCGGGGGAGCCACCTACCATGCCCTCTACAACGACTTCGGACCATCCTCCATCGATGGCTGGCTCACCGACCTCGCCGCCCGAGAAATGCTCATCGACAACGACGCCTTGCTCGATCCCGACCGCCGTCAGCTCATGCTCGACGGCACCCGCGCCGATCTCACCAAGCTCGAATTCGACGTCCTGCAGTACCTGCACGAACGCGAAGGCCGGGTCGTCAGCCGGGCGGCGCTGCTGCGCGACGTCTGGGGCTATGACTGGAGCGGCGGCAGCAACGTCGTCGAGGTCGTGATCAGCGCCCTGCGCCGCAAGCTCGGTGACAGCGCCGGAAACCTGCAGACGGTGCGCGGCGCCGGCTACCGCTTCACTGCCCCGTCCTGACCCCGGCCGGGCGCCGGCCACGGTCCTGCGGCGGCACGGGCGGGCTGATCATCTGATTCCGCGCTGTACTTGGTTCACCGCTCATATAGTGCTCAGATACGGCTAGGAGGACGTGGCTGTTACCTGCGCATGTCGGCTGGCCCGGATGAGAGCAACGTGGGTTCAGGAGGATTGAGATGGCATCACAGGTCGCCGTGATCGGCGCTGGACCATGCGGTCTGGCGCAGCTGCACGCCTTCGAGGAAGCTCGCCGAGGGGGGGCTGAGGTACCCCAGGTCACGTGTTTCGAGCAGCAGAGCGACTGGGGTGGATTGTGGAACTACACCTGGCGCACCGGGCTCGACGAGCATGGCGACCCAGTACACGGGAGCATGTACCGCTACCTGTGGTCCAACGGGCCCAAGGAGTGCCTCGAGTTTGCCGACTACACCTTCGACGAGCACTTCGGGCAGCCGATCCCGTCGTTCCCGCCGCGCGAGGTGCTTTACGACTACATCACCGGACGGGCCAAGGCGAACAACGTGCGCCGGCTCATTCAGTTCAACACCGCCGTCCGGTGGATCAGTTACGACGAGAAGGCCGGCAAGTTCGCCGTAACCGTGCAGACCAGGGACGACGGCCAGACCAGGACCGAGGAGTTCGACAAGGTCATCGTCGCGTCCGGGCACTTCTCCACGCCGAACATGCCGTCGTTCGAGGGGTTCGATAAGTTCCCCGGCCGCATCATGCACTCCCATGACTTCCGGGACGCCCAGGAATTCGTCGGCAAGCGGCTGCTGGTCATCGGCAGTAGCTACTCCGCGGAGGACATCGCGCTGCAGACCAAGAAGTACGGTGCCCGCTCCGTAACCGTGTCCTACCGGACCCAGCCGATGGGCTTCCCATGGCCGGAGGGCATCGACGAGGTGCCGCTGCTTTCCAAGGTCGACGGCAGCACCGCGCATTTCGCTGACGGGACGGCGCGTGACGTGGACGCCATCGTGCTGTGCACCGGATACCAGCACTCGTTCAAGTTCATCTCCGACGAGTTGCGGCTGCGCACCGCGAACGTGCTGTACCCCGGCGACCTCTACAAGGGCATCTTCTGGCTCGGCCACCCCGACCTGATGTATCTCGGGATGCAGGACCAGTACTACACGTTCACGATGTTCGATACGCAGGCGTGGTATGCGCGGGACTACGTGCTCGGCCGGATCTCGCTGCCCTCGCACGAGGAGATGGCCGCCGACATCGCGCGCTGGCGGGACCGGCTGGCCGAGTGCGCGGGACCGCTCGACGAGATCGACTTCCAGGCCAGCTACCTGGTGGACCTCCATAAGGATGTCGACTACCCCAGCTACGACGTTGACCTGACCCGCGCGCACTTCAAGGACTGGGAGCACGACAAGATGGCCAGCATCACCGGATACCGGGACCGGTCTTTCTCCTCACCCTGCACCGGAACCATCGCACCGGTCCACCACACGCCGTGGTGGACCGAGCTCGACGACTCCATGGCCACCTTCCTGGACAACCGGACGTAGAGCGTACCGGTGCCCCCGCTGCTCAGGCGCCGCCGACGTAGGACTCGTCGAGGAGGGAGACCAGACACTTCAGCGGGGCACGTGCGAATTCACCTGCCTGGTCGTAGCCCTGCGCTTTTAGCGCCCGGTCCCAGGTCAGGGCGCGCGCGATCTTGCCCACGCGGCAGGCGAGCTGCAGTGTCCCGACGAGTTCGGTGTGCGGTGCGAGGTCGGTGAAAGCATCGAGGTAGGCGTCGCGGATACGCAGAACGCGCGGATGGTCGAGGCTGACCCCGAGGTGGTTCCGCATGTACCCGAGCGGCACCAGCATGCTGGCGAAGGGATGCGCGATCACGCTGTCCCCCCAGTCGTAGAACTTCATCCTTCCTGTCCCATCCGCTCTGGTAGTGAGGATGTTCCACGGGTGCAGGTCGTTGTGGTCCAGGCTGAGCTGGCCGCCGGCCGCCGCGAGCTCGTCGCACCATGCGACGACCGTCTCACTCAGGCCGAGCACGCGCTCATAGGTCGCCCGGTCGGCGTCGCGGCCAGCCCCGATGTGTGGCCCCACGGCCTGGAGCGCTTCCTCGAAGCGTCTGGGCATGATCGCGGGCCGCATGTCCGTAATGCCGAGCGACAGCAGGTCGCCGACGTGCCGGGTCAGCGTACGCTGCAGGTGCCCGTAGGCGCCCATGGCCGTCTCCATCGCGTCGGCGAGCCCGGCCCCGGTGAGTTGGTCTCCCAGTGACGGTCCGCCGTCTGGAAGGATGATCCAGCCGCGGGTCAGGTCGGTGGCGATCGGGCTGAGCACATGCTCGGGGGCAACACGGTCGACGAGCCGGTAGAGACCTACCTCGAACGCAGTGGCTGGTCCGCAAGCCTTGAACCAAACCGTGCCGCTGACGCTCTGCGCCCTGAGCACCGTTGCCCATGGCCGCAGGTGTGGCTGCTCGACCTCGCTGGTGCGTCGGCTGCCGGCCGCGGCAAGCTGCTCGTCTATCCACGAGATCGCCAGCTGACGCCACGCCGGCGACGACCAGACGTCCACACCGTGGCCGGCATTCAGGGTCATTTCAGCTCCCTTTCATTCTCTGCGGGTTCGGGAGCCACACGGTCATGAAGTAGATGATCTCGTCGGGCCCGTCAGAGCACCAGGCGACTTCACGGCAGTTGACCGGCGATTCCGCGAGCCGATCCAGCTACGCCGCGGTTTCTGGGATCTGCCGGGCTCGTCCGGTTTTGACTTGCAGCCGCCACCTGATGCATCATGCCGGTTCGAAGGGGGCATGGGGAACGCCAGGAGCGGGCGACTGCGGAGGACTGGCTTGGCCGAGCGACCGAGTGACGGCGCTGCGGCACGCCACGCGGGCTTTGGTGCCATGCTGCGTGCCCACCGGCATCGCGGGTTGCTGTCGCAGGAGCAGCTGGCCGGACGTTCCGGGGTGAGCGCACGCGCGATCAGGGACCTGGAGAGAGGAATCCGGCGTCCACGAGGTGAGTCGGTGCGGCTGCTGGCTGACGCGCTCGGGCTGGTGAGGTGGGAGCGCGAGCGGTTCGAGGCGGCCGCACGCTCACTGCCGCTGGCTGAACAGCCTCCGGGCCAGCCCGCCCTGCACTGGCCCGGGCCTGCCGTCCCGCACCAGCTGCCGCCGGACATTGCCGATTTCGTGGGTCGCGCCCGCTTGATGACCAAGTTTCAACGATGGCTTGCCGGCCGGCCTGACGGTGTGACGGGAAAGGCCGAGGGAGCTGCGCTGGCCGTCTACGCGCTTTCCGGCACGGCGGGTGTGGGCAAGACCGCGCTGGCAGTGCACATCGCTCATCAGTGCGCCGCTGACTTCCCGGACGGGCAGCTATACGCGAGCTTGCGTGGCGCCGACGTGGGAGGCGCGTCGTCCCTGGACCCCGGCGAGGTGCTGGGCCGGTTCCTGCGCGCCCTGGGCGTAGACGGGAGCGCGGTCCCTTGCAGTGTGGAAGAACGCGCTGCGCTCTACCGCAGCCGACTGGCGGGCAGCCGGATACTCGTCGTGCTGGATGATGCCGTCTCTGAGGCGCAGGTCCGCCCGCTGCTGCCCGGCAGCGGTCAGTGTGTGGTGCTGGTCACCAGCCGGACCCGGCTGGCGGGATTGGAGGGCGCCCGGCTGCTCCATATTGACGTGCTGGACACGTTGCCCGCACTGGAGCTACTGGGGCGAATCGCCAGCGCCGGACGGGTGGCGGCGGAACCGGATGCGGCGGCGGCGATCGTGGCTGCTTGCGGTCGGCTGCCGCTCGCGGTGCGGATCGCGGGGGCGCGGCTGGCGGCCCGCCCGCACTGGCCGCTTGCCCGCATGGCGGCGCAGCTGGCAGACGAGCGTAACCGGCTGAATGCACTGGCGTACGGCGACTTGGACGTGCGGGCCAGCCTGTCGCTCAGCTACCGGGACCTGGGCCCGGAGCAGCAGCGCCTGTTCGGCAGGCTGGGTCTGCTGGACGCGGTGGAGGTGACGGCATGGGCGGCGAGCGCGCTGCTGGAATGTCCGCTGGCCCGCGCCGAGGCGCTGCTGGAGGATCTGGCCGACGCGCAACTGATGG
>DAIOWL010000553.1:0-618 GCA_036758545.1 Streptosporangiaceae bacterium
CGGCCTGACGGCGTGCGCGAGCGCCTCACACCAGGCCGCCGCGACCGGGCGGGCGTCGCCGGGCGCGTCGCTGTGTGCTAACGACCAGGGAGTTGACCGGGTGGTGGTCAGCCCGGCCTCGTCCCCGCACGAGATCACGCTCCACGGGGCGACCCAGGTGCGTGCCCTGGCCACCGCCCTCTGCACGCTTCCGCCCCTGGCGTCCGGTCAGTCCTGCCCAGCCGCACCAGGCGGATCGGTTCGGCTGGTATTCGCGGCCGGAGAACGGGGCTTCGCGCCGGTCAGCGTCCAGGAGTCGGGCTGCCGCAGCGTGACCGGAGCCGGGCCGGTCCGGTCGTGGTCCGCGTCCTCGCCGTTCGGGCAGCAGCTCAGCGAGGCGGTGGGCGGTGTGGGCCGACTGGTCCCTGGCACGCACCCGAGCAGCGTCCCGATCGGGACGTGACCGCGGCAGGCCGTGCTCCCAGGCGGCCGGGCTGGCCGCCTGGGAGCACGCGGTTTACGGAATGTCCGGAGATGGGCCCTTACCGCACTCGGCAAGGATTAGGCATGTCTCCGCTGTTGAAATTGTTGTAGAGCTCCGCCGTGGTGAATCCGGGCTCCGGGTAGACGGTCTTCAGC
>DAIOWL010000553.1:628-5205 GCA_036758545.1 Streptosporangiaceae bacterium
GGGCGGTGTGGGCCGACTGATCCCTGGCACGCACCCGAGCAGTGTGCCGACCGGATCGTGACCGCGTCCGCGACAGGCTGTGCTCCCAGGCGGCCGGGGTGGCCGCCTGGGAGCACGCGGTTTACGGAATGTCCTGGGGGGTGGGCTCCTTACCGCACCCGGCAGGGGTTAGCCATGTCTCCGCTGTTGAAGTTGTTGTAGAGCTCCTTCGTGGTGAATCCGGGCTCCGGGTAGACGGTCTTCAGCAGCGGCCCGTACTCGGCGGTGGAACTGCCGCCGAAGTTGTTCGTGGTGAACGGCAGGTACTTCCCGCCCTCCTGCCACGTGCACGTACCGTGCCTGACCGTCGTGGAGTAGAACGGGTAGAACTGCGCGCCGTTCGGCGGGTTAACGCAGTTCGCGCCGGTCGTCCGGTCGCAGAACGGCGGGTTGGCCTGCGAGTCCGCGGCCTCGATGCGGGGCAGGTCGGTCTCGAACGCGACGGTTGAGTAGTTATGCCCGCGCGTGGTCGGGCTGGTGAACAGGACCGGAGTCGGGTGCAGCCGCCGGTCCAGGAAGGGGTTCGGGTTCGTGCCGGGCCAGTCGTTGCGGTACGACTGCCCGTCATAATCCTCATCCGGAGCGAAGCACCCGTTGATGTGCACCAGCGTCGAATCGGTTCCCGGCACGCAGCCGGTGTCGTCCGCGTCCAGGCTGGGGTCCTGGGCGCCGGGCGAGGTGCAGTTGCCGTTCGCGTCGATGGCCAGGCAGTTCTCGAAGTGGCCGATCTCGTCCGACATGGCCACGTTGTACGTGTGCGCCGACCAGGTGTTTCCGCGCGGGTTCCCGGTGGAGTACTCGGGGTGGAACGCGTACGGCGCCGCCTGGCAGGTACCGGAGTTGGGGGTGTAGAGGACGTGACCGAATCCGTTGGCCACCGATGCGGTCATCGAACCGTGCTTGCCTGTGGTCAGGTCGGTCATGTCGACCCGGAACCCGGCCCGCGTGTCGTGCATGTGAATCCGGATACGGTCGCCGGGGCTCATGAGCAGGTCCTGGCCCAGGTCCGGGTTGACCGCGCTGAAGTTCGGGTTGTCGAACGTCCCAGTGAACAGCGGGTTCGCCGGAGCCTGGGACTTCCCGCTCCTGGTGATGTAGGCCCAGTTGATGGGCTCCTCGCCGCCGAGGATGTAGTTGTTGCAGGCGCTGGTGTTCGCCACGCCCGTGTTCTGGTTCAGCAAGAGGCTGTCGATGGTCAGCGCCGCGCAGTACTTATGAGCGGTGCAGCCGAAGCCTTCGAACTGGGGCACGTAACCCGGGCCGTAGAACTGAAGCTCCATGTATGCGTTGCCGGGGTGTTTTCCGATGTAGTCCGGCGCGTTCGGATTGGTGCCCACCAGGTCGTTGCGGTCGGAATCCGGCTTGCACGTCTTGGTGAACTCGGGGGCGGACTCGGTGTCGCACATCGTCAGGCCGAACCAGAACGTGGGCCGCAGCTGGAAGTTCCACGTCGTGCCGCCCTTACCCGAGGCGTTCGGCTGCTTCTTCGGATCGCGGGGCAGCGTCACCGTGTAGGTCATGTCGTTGCCCGAGCCCGGGCGGCCGGACTTGAACAGCACCGACGGCTCGTCGTGTCCGACGTACTCATCCCCGAGCTTGCCGGAAACATCGGCGCACGTGGTTTTGCTGCTCTGGCAGAGCGGGTCGTGGTCGCCCCCGGAACTGGCGCTCGCCGCCCGGGGCGATGAGCGGGCCCCGGTCGCGGCGCTGGCGGGAAGCGAGGCCGCGGTGAGGACCAACAAGCCAAGGAGGCTGAGCACAGCCAGAATGGATCGCTTCAAGCTTCTGTCCTTTCGTGCATCAGCCGAACCCGGTGCGCTGGTATCGGCTGCTGACGGCTGGTTGTCATGGCGGCCCGATCCGTCTCAAGCCATGGCCGGGCGATCACCGGCCTTTCGGGAGTTCACGGAGCCTGCGCCACGACAGGGCTGAGACTGCGGACAAATCCAAACAAGATGAACATACAGCGGCGGCGAATCTGCGGGAAACCCCCGAAAACCGAAAAATCTCCTCATGACTTATTCGTTATCTTGACGTGGCCCCTCAGGAGCCGCGCATCGCGATGCGAACTAACTGCGATTTGGCGTGGCGCCGGCTATACCAGGCAGATCATGGGCGAATAATGATCTTGTAATCAATTGCTATTGAGCAATCAATTACCTCAGTGGTCAGTCCAGGCTCCAGGAGGGCACCTGGGCCTGCACGCCGCAGGCCAGCACCTGTCCGTTCAGCGGCGGATGACGGGGAGGATCAGGCGGCTCGGATGGGCAGGCCCGTGCAGGATGCGGTTGACGGCCACGGTGACCTGGTCGGCGGACTCCTCGGCGATCACGCCGCCGGTGTTGCTGTTGCGGTCGTAGCGAGGGAAGTTGCTGCTGGAGACCTCGAGCCGGATCCGGTGGCCGGGCAGGAAGACATTCGAGGTGATCGACAGGTCCAGGCCGAGCTCGTAGGGCTCGCCGGGGGTGAGCGGCTCGGGTTCGGCCAGCGAGTTGCGGTACCGGGCCCGCAGGATGCCGTCGGTCAGGAAGATGGCGCGCCCGTCGGGGAACACGTCGACCAGCTTGCCGGTGAAGTCGGTGTCCGGCGCCGACGAGGACGCGAACAGGGTCAGCGACACGTGCCCGGTGACCTCGACGGGCTCGGTCAGGACCTCGCTGGTGAAGCACAGGACGTCGTCCCGTGCCTCGGCCGGGCGCTGGTCCACCGCGCCCGCCGCGTTCGCGGTGGTCGGCAGCATGATCCGGCCGCCGAGGGTGGGCACGGGCCGCAGCGGGTCGTAGAGATAGGTGTCCGTGGCGGCGCCGGCGGGGGCATCGGTGCTGAGCCGTCCGTCGCCCGCGGCCGTGTTGGCCCGGCCCGAACCGTGCAGGTACCAGGATTCGTAGCTGGTGTCGGGCAGCGGCCAGTCCTGCTCCTCGCGCCACTGGTCGAGGCCCATCACGAAGATCTTGACCGGGGCGGCGCTGTTTTCCGCGTCCGCGCGCCCGCGCAGCCAGCGGTCGAAGAACCTCACGTGCTCGCTGGTGAGATCCTGGGTGATGGCGTCCGCCGTGAGGCCGAACCGGCGGTCGGGGTAGATGCCGGTGCTGTTCAGGTGGTCCCAGGGGCCGATGATCAGGCGCTGCCCCTCCCGGGCCTCGGCGGTGCCGGCCCGGGACCTGAGCTCGGTGAACGACCGCGCGGTGTTGGCGGCGAAGATGTCGAACCACCCGCCGATGTGCAGCGCGGGCACCGTCACCTGCTCGCATCCGTCGAGCACGGACAGGTCCTGCCAGAACTGGTCGCGGCTGGGGTGGGACAGCAGTTCGGACCACCACGGCCAGACCTTTTCCAGCACCGGCTGGTGGCTCGGCGGCAGCGCCTCCAGGTGCGGCTGCGGGTCGGCCAGCATGGCGCCCAGGTCGGCTAGCAGCTGCGGGTCGCCCGTGCCCCGGCCAAGCTGGCGCAGCGCCTCGGCCAGCGCCATCTGCGTGGACCACGACTGGATCGAGTGCCAGGACAGGGCGCCGCCGTCGGAGTACCACGGGGTGGTGTAGTAGTCGGTCGTGGTGACGCACGGCGCGATCGCCCGCACCCGGTCGGACGCGGTCACGCTGGCCCACTGCACGAACCCCAGGTAGGACGGGCCGTAGGTGCCGATGGTGCCGTCGCACCACGGCTGGTCGAGCGTCCAGGCGACCGTGTCGGCGCCGTCGTCCGCCTCGGTCAGCATCGGGGTGAAGTCCCCGGCCGACCTGAACGTGCCCCGGCAGTCCTGGTAGACCACCGTGTAGCCGGCTTCCACCAGCGCGAACAGGTTCGGCACCAGCCCGTAGCCGAGCAGGCCCGGCAGGTCCTTGCTGTAGGGCAGGCGTACCAGCAGCGTCGGCGCGGGCGTCGCGTCCGGCACCCACAGGTCGGTCGCGAGCTCGACGCCGTCTCGCATGGCCACCATGACGTCCTTGTGCACCGTGAAACTCACGCCGACTCCTTCGCCCGGGTAACGATCCTCGCGATCAAGCGTAGGCTTCGGCGGCCCGGCAGGCCATGGCCCGCGCGGCCCATCACGGCTCGGCGGCGACGAGCTCGACCTCGAAGTCGTCGGTGCTCGCCAGGTAGGCGGCGTAGTGCCCGGGTCCGCCGGCATAGGGATGCCGGTCCGGGAACAGGAGCGTCCAGCCGTGGGCCGGGCCGTCCGCCGCGAGCTCGTCGACGCGGTGCCGCGGGCCGGCGTGGAACGCGAGGTGGTTCAGCCCGGGGCTGAGCCGGTCGTGCTCGCGAGCGGTCAGGGCCGGAGACTGCTCCACGACCAGGTACGTCTGGCCGAGGCGCCAGCTGCGGCCGTCCGGCCAGTCCTGGAAAGACTCGTAGCCGAGCCGGCCGAGCAGCCATCCCCACTCCCGGACGGCTCGGCCCAGGTCAGGCACCCACAGCTCGACGTGGTGCAGGCTCCCGGCGATCGGCTCGTCCACGGGAGCACCTTATCGGGCGGCGGCTAGGGGCGGTCGCGGAGTTCGCGGCGGAGCAGCTTGCCGGAGACCGTCTTGGGCAGCTCG
>DAIOWL010000554.1:0-1559 GCA_036758545.1 Streptosporangiaceae bacterium
GTCCCGTCCCGCTGGATGCCCATGGCGTAGCCGGTGGCGTGCAGGGTCTGGGCGCCGATCACGATCGTGTACAGGTGGAACTTGTGCTCCTCGGGCGCCCAGCCGCCGTGGCTGACGCCGCGGTACAGCTCGAGCAGCTTGACCGGGTCGATGCCGCGGCACCAGGCCACGCCGTGCTCGCGGTAGGTGGGGAACACCATGTCGTCCGGGCTCAGCGCCCGGCCGGACCCGATCTGGGCGGCTTCCTGGCCGAGCAGCGAGGCCCAGATGCCCAGCTCGCCCTGGCGCTGCAGCGAGATCGCCGCGGTGTCGATGGTCCGGACCAGCACCAGGTCCCGGTACATGCTCCTGATGTCGTCGGCGGACAGGTCCAGCGGGTAGTCGGGGTGGTCGATCCGCTCACCCTCCGGGGTGAGCAGCTGAACGAAATCGCCCGCCTGATCGGGTATGTCTGGGGCGGGCTGGTCGAGTGCTGGTACGGCGGTGGTCGCGGCGCCGGATTCGACGGTCACGTGCCACTCCTTTCCGGGCCGGGACTGGGATCACCAGCGCCGGCCGTACGGCTGAAGGTTCCCGGACTGCGCTGTCTCGGGGCGGTCGCGTACGCTGCGTGCCCGGTGGGGTCGCACGCGCCCGCGTTGCCCGTGGGACGCTCCTCACCTGACGATATATGCCCTGATCGCCTTGGAGGATACGTGGCGCGGATGATCGTGGAAGTAATGCTCAAGCCGGAGATCCATGATCCGCAAGGGGAGGCCATTGCCAGCGCCTGTCACCGGCTGGGCTTCGGCCAGGTACTCGGGGTCAGGCAGGGCAAGCGGTTCGAGGTGGAACTGGACGGCCCCGCCGACGAGGCCGCTGTGACCGCTATCACAAACTTGGCGCGGGATTTGCTGTCTAACCCGGTCATAGAGGAATTTACGCTGCGTGCCGGGGAGGCATAGGCGGCCCGGACCGGCTTACGGTTTGGCGATGCCTGGTTTCGGTCGCGTTAACGGGGAATCTTTCGACTCATGAGGGTGCTGCACGGTAGTTGAAAGGGGCCTCGTGAATACGGGTGGGAAGACGCGAGCGAAGCCAATGCCTGATGTGAAGTTCTGCCTGGTTTTCCAGCGCGAGACACTCAGCGTCCCGGTGATGCGCCGCGTTCTCGGTGACACCCTGCGGGGGCTCGGCGTGGACGAGGAGTCCGTCTACGACATCCTGCTCGCGGCCACCGAAGCCTGCACCAACGTCCTGACCCACGGCGGCCGGAAGGTCCGGGGTTACGCGGTGGTCACCAGCCTCGGCGCGGTCGGCTGCCAGGTCGAGGTGGCCGACGAGGGGACCGGCCTGGCTTCGGCCCCGGGGATTCCCGCCGGACGCGGCACGCCGGAGGCTCAGCCCGATCCGCAGCAGATACCAGTCGCCCAGCTGCCCGAATCCGGCCGCGGCCTGGCCGTCATGCGGGCCTGCGTGGACAACGTCACGCTGGACAGCCGTCCCGGCCGCGGCACGGTCGTGACCATGCGCAAGCGCATCAGGTGGCCGGACGACGCCCCGCTGCGCCAGCTCCGCGC
>DAIOWL010000554.1:1659-5203 GCA_036758545.1 Streptosporangiaceae bacterium
CGCGCGGTCCGGCTCGCCGGGGCCGAGCCGGTCGGGCTCTGGCATGGCGACCGTGGCCTGCGCGGCGTGGACGCGGTGATCCTGCCCGGCGGCTTCTCCTACGGCGACTACCTGCGCTGCGGCGCGATCGCCCGGTTCGCGCCGGTGATGGCCGACCTGGTGCCCGCCGCCCGGGCCGGGCTGCCGGTGCTCGGCATCTGCAACGGCTTCCAGATCCTGTGCGAGGCGCACCTGCTGCCGGGCGCGCTGACCCGCAACGCCGGCCTGAAGTTCATCACCAGGGACGTGCCGCTGCGGGTGGAGAACGCGGGCACCGCGTGGACCGGGGCTTACTCCGGCGGCGAGCAGATCGTGGTGCCGCTGAAGAGCGGGGAGGGCGCCTACGCGGCCGATGCGGCCACGCTGGCCGGTCTCGAGGCGTCCGGGCAGGTCGTCATCAGGTACGCCGGGGACAACCCGAACGGTTCGGCGGCCGCCATCGCGGGGGTGTGCAACGCGGAGGGCACCGTGGTCGGGCTGATGCCGCATCCGGAGCACGCGGTCGACCCGCTCACCGGCCCGTCCGCCGACGGCCTCGGTTTCTTCGCCTCGGTGCTGGCGCGGGTGGCGGCGTGACCGTGACCGACACGGTGGCGCGGGCGGCGGCCACGGCCGGCCTGCCGCAGCCGTTCGCTGAGCTCGGGCTGACCGCGGAGGAGTACGAGAAGATCGTGGCCACGCTCGGGCGCCGCCCCACCGGCGCCGAGCTGGCCCTGTACTCGGTCATGTGGAGCGAGCACTGCTCCTACAAGTCCTCCAAGGTGCACCTGCGGCAGTTCGCGGCCACGGCGCCGCCGTCCGGCGCGCTGCTCGCGGGCATCGGCCACAACGCCGGCGTGGTCGACATCGGGCAGGGCTACGCGGTCACCTTCAAGATCGAGTCGCACAACCACCCGTCGTACGTGGAGCCTCATCAGGGCGCGGCCACCGGCGTCGGCGGCATCGTCCGTGACATCCTCGCCATGGGCGCGCGCCCGGTCGCGGTGATGGACGCGCTGCGGTTCGGCCCGGCCGACGCCCCCGACACCGGCCGGGTGCTGCCCGGCGTGGTCGGCGGCATCTCTTTCTACGGCAACTGCCTGGGCCTGCCCAACATCGGCGGAGAGCTCGACTTCGATCCGAGCTACGCGGGCAACCCGCTGGTCAACGCGCTCTGCGTGGGGGTCATGCGGCACGGTGACCTGCAGGTCGCGGAGGGCAGCGGACCGGGCAACAAGGTGATCCTGTTCGGCTCCACGACCGGGCCCGACGGCGTGGGCGGGGCCTCGGTGCTGGCCAGCGCGACGTTCGGTGACGCCGCATCTGACGGCACCGAGTCCGCCAAGCGCCCCAGCGTCCAGGTAGGAGACCCGTTCCTGGAGAAACTGCTGGTCGAGTGCTGCCTCGAGCTCTTCGCCGGCGGTCTGGTGACCGGCATCCAGGACCTCGGCGCGGCCGGGGTCGCGTGCGCCACCACCGAGCTCGCCGCGGCGGGCACCGGCGGCATGCTGGTCCGGCTGGACGAGGTGCCGCTGCGGGACGCGACGCTGGGGCCGCCCGAGATCTTGATGAGCGAGTCGCAGGAACGCATGATGGCGGTGGTCGAGCCCGGCCGGGTGGCGGAGTTCCTCGCCGTCTGCGCCAGGTGGGACGTCCGGGCCGCCGTGATCGGCGAGGTGACGGACACCGGCCGGCTGGTCATGACCTGGCGCGGCGAGACGGTGGTGGACATCCCGCCCGCGTCGGCGGCCGACGGCCCGGTCTATCACCGGCCGCTGGCCCGGCCCGCGAGCCAGGACGCGCTGGCCGCCGGTGACCCGGCCGCGCTGCCCCGCCCGGCGGACGGCGCGGGCCTGCGGGCGGACCTGCTCGCCCTGCTCGGCTCGCCCGGCCTGGCCGACAAGAGCTGGGTCACCGACCAGTACGACCGGTACGTCCGCGGGGACACCGTGCTGGCCATGCCGGACGACGCCGGGCTGCTCCGGGTGGACGAGGCGACCGGTCTCGGCATCGCGCTGGCCACCGACGGCAACGGCCGCTACTGCCGGCTCGACCCCTACCTGGGCACCCAGCTGGCGCTGTCCGAGGCCTACCGCAACGTCGCGGCGACCGGGGCGCGCCCGCTGGCCGTCACGAACTGCCTGAACTTCGGCTCGCCGGAGGACCCCGCGGTGATGTGGCAGTTCGCCGAGGCGGCGCGCGGGCTGGCCGACGGCTGCGCCGCCCTGGGCGTGCCGGTTACCGGCGGCAACGTCAGCTTCTACAACCAGACGGGAACGGCGGCCATTCACCCCACCCCGGTCGTCGGGGTGCTCGGCGTGCACGACGACGTGCGCCGCCGGGTCGGCATCGGGTTCCCGGACGTCCCGGCTGATCTCGTGCTGCTCGGCCGGACCGCGCCGGAGTTCGCCGGCTCGGCCTGGGCGCACGTGCGCCACGGCCACCTGGGCGGCCGCCCGCCAGCCCCCGACCTCGACGCCGAACGGCGGCTGGCCGGGCTGCTCGCGGCGGCGGTCGCGGACGGGCTGCTGTCCGCCGCGCACGACCTGTCCGACGGCGGCCTGGCCGTCGCGCTGGCCGAGTCCTGCCTGCGCGGCGGGACCGGGTGCACGGTCCGGCTGCCGGAGGACCCGTTCACCGCCCTGTTCAGCGAGTCGGCGGCACGCGCCGTGGTGGCGGTGCGCCCGGGCGAAGAGACGGCCTTCGGCCAGCTCGCCGAGGCGCACGGCGTGCCGGCCGCGGCCATGGGCCGCACCGGCGGCGACAGCCTGACCGTCGACGGCTGCTTCGCCATCCCGCTGGCCGAGCTCGCCGCCGTGCACACCAGCACGCTGCCCGCGTTGTTCGGCCCCGTGCTGTCCGACCCCGTGGTGCCTGGCTGAGCGGCCTGGCTGGCCAGATGCCTCCCCGGCGACCGGACCCGCGCGGACCGAACAGCGTCGCGGCCGTGCTGCGCGCGCTCGACGCGGGCGCCGATCCCGAGCCGGACGACCGGCGCACCGCGGCCAGGTACCTGCTGTACACGCTGGCCGCGCGTCATCCGGGCCGCGTCCTGGAGGTACGGATCCCGCCGGTGGCCGCCGTGCAGTGCCTGCCCGGCCCGGTGCACACCAGGGGCACGCCGCCGAATGTCGTCGAGACCGACCCGCTGACCTGGATCCGGCTGGCCGCCGGCCGGCTCGACTGGGCCGGCGCGGTCCGCTCCGGCGCCGTCCACGCCAGCGGCCCGCGCGCCGATCTTGCGCCTTACCTGCCACTTGTTTTAATAGACTGACTCGGTGAGACCCCCCGACGGTCGTCTGACGGATGAGCTCTTCCCCGAGGACCGGCCGCCACGAGACGCCTGCGGCGTGTTCGGCGTGTGGGCGCCGAACGAGGACGTGGCCAAGCTCGCCTACTACGGCCTGTACGCGCTGCAGCACCGCGGGCAGGAGTCGGCCGGCATCGCGGTCAGCGACGGCAGCCGCATCGTGGTGCACAAGGAGATGGGCCTGGTCGCCCAGGTCTTCGACGAGCCCGCCCTGAC
>DAIOWL010000555.1:0-5202 GCA_036758545.1 Streptosporangiaceae bacterium
GCGAAGTAGCTGCGGTTGCGCTCGTCGTTGGCCTCGGCCCACAAGGCGGCGGCCCGGCCGGGATCCGCGGCGGCCGCCGCGAAGAACCGCTGCTGCTCGGCCCGGACATGCTCGGCCCGCGTCCGGCCGGCTCCCCGCACGTCCCGCAGCGCCTCGGACCGGGCGTAGTACCAGTACAGGTACTCGTTCGGGATCGCGCCGAGGGCCTGCAGCAGGTCGGCGCCGAACAGCCGCCCCTCTTCGGTCCGCTTCAGCGCGTCCGGGTCAGCGAGCAGCCCGGGCAGCCGGTCGGTGCCGTCCACCCGCAGCCCGCGCAGCCAGCCCAGGTGGTTGAGCCCCAGGTAGTCCACCTCGACCCCGTCCGGCACCTGGGCCAGCCTGGTACCCGGATCCACCCCCGCGGCAGCGCAGGCCCGGCGGACCAGTCCCGTGGGCGAGTCGCACACGCCGATGACCCGCGGCCCGAGGGTGGCCGCCATGACCTCGGTCACGATGCCGGCCGGGTTGGTCATGGAGATGACCCAGGCCCGGGGGGCGAGTTCGGCCACCCGCCGCGCGATCGCGTCGACCACGGGCACCGCGCGGGCCGCGTAGGACAGTCCGCCCGCGCCGACCGTCTCCTGCCCGATCACGCCGGCGTCCAGCGCGGAGCGCTCGTCGGCGACCCGGCCGTCAAGGCCGCCCACGCGCAGCGCCGCGAAGATCACGTCGGCCCCGCGCAGGGCCACCTCCAGATCGGTGGTGGAGCGTAGCGGCAGGCCGTCAGGGGCCAGCACGGCGGAGATCACGCCGAGCCGTTCTGGCACCACGTCGTACAGCACGACCTCGCCGATGGCGAGGCCGCTGGCGGCTAGCTCCCGGCAGATCAGCGGCACCCGGAACCCGCCGCCGCCGAGGATGGTGACTCGCACGCCCCGACCCTATCGGGCAGACTGGCCTGACAGGCGATCAACGGGGGGCCATCGGAGAGCCGGGATGAGCGAGCATCACGAGGACGACCAGTACGACCTGTTTGTGCACGGCACCGTGTTTTTCGACGTCGTCTTCACCGGCCTGGAGTCCATGCCCGTGCGCGGCACGGAGCTCCAGGCGTCCGGGATGGGGTCGTGTCCTGGCGGCATCGCCAACCTCGCCATCGCGGCCAGCCGGCTGGGCGTGCATACGTCCCTGGCCGCCGCGTTCGGCGACGATGTGTACGGGGACTTCTGCTGGTCGACGCTGACCGAGCAGGAGGGCGTCGACCTGACGTACTCACGCCGGTTCGCCGACTGGCACTCTCCGGTGACGGTCTCCATGGTGGTCGAGCGGGACCGGGCGCTGATGACCCATATGCATCCGCCGCCCATGCCGACCAGCGAATTGCTCTGCACCATCCCCCCGGCCAGGATCGGCTTTGCGCATCTCGATCCCGAACCGCGCGAGTGGTTCCGCTCGGCGGCCTCGGACGGCATGCTGCTGTTCGCCGATACCGGCTGGGACACCGATGAGAAGTGGCCGCCGAGCGTCCTGGACCAGCTGGAGAGCTTCCACGCCTTCCTGCCCAACAGCGTCGAGGCGATGGCCTACACCCACACCGACGACCCGCACGACGCCCTGCACGCGCTGGCCGAGCGCGTGCCGGTCGCGGTGGTCACGTGCGGCGGGCAGGGTGTGATCGCCATCGACTCCACCACCGGCGAGCAGGAGTGGGTGCCGGCGCTGCCGGTTAACGCCCACGATCCGACCGGAGCCGGGGATGTCTTCGGGGCCGCCTTCGTGCTCGGCACCCTGGACGAGTGGCCGCTGCGGCAGCGCCTCGCGTTCGCCAACCTCTGCGCCGCGCTTTCGGTTCAGTACGTCGGCGGATCGCTGGCCGCACCGGGATGGGGCGACATCATCGACTGGCTCGCGCGCACCCGGGCCAAGGCCGCCGACGGCTCCAGCCACGCCGCCGAACTGGCCAAGGGCTACGAGTTCATCACCGATGTCCTGCCTGAGTCCGGCCGGATCTCGGTCCGCCGCGCCCGGGCGACCATCGCCCGGATCTCGGACGCCGAGACACACCGGCGCCGGGGCTGACCCCTACCCGGACGACGGACGCCGGGCGATGATGACGGTGGCGTCCAGATCGGGCGAGCGGGCGACGCGCGCGGCCAGGCCGCTGGCGGTGACGACGGCCTCGGCCAGCGAGGCCTGGCGGTCGCTGGTCTCACTGAGCAGGTACCCGCCGGGCGCCAGCCACGCTGCGGCCCCGATGGCGACCCGGCGCAGCACGTCGAGGCCGTCCGCGCCGCCATCCAGCGCGGCGCGGGGCTCGTGTGCCCGCGCCTCGGCCGGCAGGAGCTCGATTTCCCGGGCGGGCACGTAGGGCACGTTGGCGGCGAGGATCGCGACCCGGCCACGGAGCGCCGCGGGCAGCGGGGCGTACAGGTCACCCTGGTAGACGCGGTCGGCTGGGAGGTTCTGCCGGGCGCAGCGTACCGCGGCCGGGTCGATGTCGGACGCGTACATCTCGGCCCCCTCCACCGCGGCAGCCAGGGCCGCCCCGATCGCGCCCGCACCGCAGCACAGATCGACGATCACGTCACCGCGGCGGGCCAGGGCTACCGCCTGCCGGACGAGGAACTCGGTCCGCCGCCGCGGCACGAAGACGCCGGGAGTGACAGTGATCCGCAGGCCGCAGAACTCGGCCCAGCCGAGGACCTGTTCCAGCGGCAGGCCGGCAACGCGCTGGCCGACCATGGCGTCGAGTTCGGCTGGAGTCCGGGCGGCCGCGATGAGCAGCCTGGCCTCGTCCTCGGCGAAGACGCAGCCCGCGGCGCGGAGCCTGGTGACGATAGCGGAATCCGGGACGGCCATCGGGGCTACTGGCGGCGGGCGGCCTGCCGGGTCGCTGCCTTGTAGGCGGATTTCCGGGCCAGCTTGGCGATCTTCTTGTCCGGGTGGTGCTTGCCGATCACGGTCAGCACGTCTGCCGCATTCGGATGCTGTACCCGCGCCATCAGCTCGAACACCGCCAGTTCCTGCCCCGCCGGGATCGTTTCACCGAGCCGCCTCATCAGAGCCTCCGACTCATCGCTGGCAACGTCGCCCGGGTCATCCCAGCCCTCGGCGGCGAGCGCGTCGGTGATCATCCAGGCCAGGTCGTGGTCGTCGGGCTCCAGCCCCGGCAGCGAGGCCACGGCGGGATCACCGGCGGCCAGCGCGGCCAGGGCGCCTTTCGCGTACGCGCGCAGCTCGATCCGGTCGAGCGCCTCACGCCACACGGGCTCGGCGGGTGCGCCGATTTCGGTAATCACGACACCGACCGCGAGGATGCGCGACGCCGGATCGGATGCGGCGGCGACAGCCAGCAGTTCCCTGGCCGCGGGCTCAGCAGTCCGGTAAGACAGCCAGGCAGCGGTCTCGGCGGTGAACTCTTCCTCAGACGCGCTCGCGGCCAGGGAGATCAGCTGCGCCGCGGTCATATGCTCGGCGTCCGGAAGCAGCGGGATCTCCACCCCGGATTCGACGAGCTGCTCGCGGATCGCGGCCAGGCCCAGCGGCGTCAGCCGGGCCACGGGGCCGTCATCGGCGTCGTCTATCTGGATGGCGTGGTGTTCGGCCATCAGGTCCAGCAACAGCCCTGCGGGATCACCGTGCTCGCGGACCCACGACTGCCAGGCTTCCTCCGCCCGGGCGGGCGGCAGCTCGGCCGTTGCGGCGGCCCTGATCACCTCGCTGACCTCGGTCACGTGCAGGCCATCGGGCCGGGCCAGGAAGAGCGTCACCGCCAGCGCCGCTCCGTGCCCGGAGAAATCCAGTTCTTCGGACCGGTCTGGATCCAGGGCGGCGGCGGCGGCCAGCGTGTCGCCGATGACCAGGCCGAACACCATCTCCCATATGTCGAGGACCTCGTCCTCGTCGCCCTCGTCCCAGGCATGGGCGGACTCGCCGGGGACGGCGTTCGTCTGGTCCTCATCCAGGTCGATGAATACCGCGTCGAGGGCCATCCACCACAGGTACGGCAGGCGCGCGACGTCAATGCCGAGCTCGCCCGCGGCTACGGCGGCATCACCGCTGGCCAGCTCCTCATCCTCGGTAACCGCACGGCCCGCTCCCAGCCACCAGGCCAGCTTCCGCAGCTGGGCCATCAGCGGAGCGCGCCGGGCCAGCGCGGCCAGTTCCCCGGGCTCGGGCAGCCGCACTGGCGCTAGCTGGTCGGGCAGGCCGAAGGCCTCCTTCAGGTCGACGAGGTCGTCTTCCTCGTCGTCACTGTCCCCCGCCAGGTGTGCGTTGTAGCGGCTGATCCAGCGGTTCACGGCCGCCTGATCGTCTAGATCGACGCCCTCGGCAGCCATCGCGTGGACGAGGGAACCGGCCATGCCCCAGTTCGCCGGGTCCATCATCGCCTCGGTGAACCGCGGCGCTACCTCGTCCAGCTCTCGTTCCAGTGCGCGTGCCGTGCTCTCCGGTATCTCGCCGCGTTCGGCGAGATAGGCGAGGAAGTCGCGGACCGCGGGGATCGTGTCCTCGGTGTCGTCGGCGTCGAACGCGGTGATCTTACGCGGGTAGATCTGCAGCAGCAGCTCTCTCAGGTCCCCGGCAGCGAGATCGGCCGGGCCCTCGACGTCGAGGTAGTTCCGCATCAGGTCGAGCAGCGTTTCTACCTCGCCGACGGCCGTTTCGGGGTCGGAGCTCAGCTTCTGCTTCGTGGCTGCCGTCCACTGCCCGAAGCCATCCAGCGCCGCATCGAAGGGGTCCTTCGTCATAGGGCACAACCCTAAGCCCCGGCGCGGCTACGATTACCGCTTACCGGAGCGACCGGAGCACGTACTGCATAATCCCCCCGTGCCGGTAGTAGTCGGCCTCACCAGGGGTGTCGATCCGGACGGCAGCACGGAATTCCTTGTCACCGGCCGTCACCGTTACCTCGTTCGGTATGTTTCCTGAATTTATTTCCTCGATACCGCGGATATCGAATGTTTCCTCGCCGGTGAGTCCGAGGGAAGCCGCGGACTCCCCCGGCCGGTACTGGAGCGGCAGGACGCCCATGCCGATCAGGTTGGACCGGTGGATGCGCTCGAAGGACTCGACCAGCACCGCGCGCACGCCGAGCAGGAGCGTGCCCTTCGCGGCCCAGTCGCGGGACGAGCCCGAGCCGTACTCCTTGCCGCCGAGGACGATCAGCGGGGTGCCTTCGTCGATGTACTGGCGGGACGCGTCGTAGATGGACATCTGCTC
>DAIOWL010000556.1:0-5195 GCA_036758545.1 Streptosporangiaceae bacterium
GCACGCAGAGCATGGTGGCGATGCCGGGCGCGATGGCCGACTTCGCCGGCGGGACCGGCGGCACCGCCGCCGGGGCGGGCGACGGGGCCGCCCCGGCAAAAGCCGGCGCGCACGGCGGATCCCAGGCCCGGCAGGGATCGAACGCACGACAGGGATCGAACGCACGACAGGGATCGAAGGCACGGCAAGGGTCCCAGGCGCGGCAGGGTTCCCGGGCGGCCGGGAGCGCCGGCACGGCGGTGATCCCGGGGCTGCAGGCGCCCGCCGCTGACGCGCACCGCGGCTCGCCGGCGCCATCGGGCCCGTCGTACACGAGAAACGTCCCGTCGGCCGAGGCGACGCACGTCCCGGGCACCGCCTCCCAGCAGGCGTTCATCAGTCAGATAGCGCCGGGGGCCATCGCCATGCAGAGCCGCTACGGTATCCCGGCGGCGGTGACGATCGCCCAGGCGATCGACGAGTCGGGCTGGGGCCAGAGCGCGCTGGCGATCAGGGACCACAACTTGTTCGGCATCAAGGGCACCGGGCCGGCCGGCACCGACATGCTGCCGACGCAGGAATTCCAGAACGGGCAGTACGTGACGGTTAGCGCGCCGTTCCGCGTGTACCACAACGTGGCGCAGAGCATCGCCGACCACGGCCATCTCCTCGCCACCAACTCCGCCTACCAGCATGCGATGGCCGACCGGCATCTGCCCGACGCCTTCGCCACCGACCTGACCGGCGTGTACGCGACCGACCCGCACTACGGATCCAGCCTCATCGCGATCATGAAGTTGTACAACCTGTACCGCTACAGCGCCCCGGACGCACAGCAGGCCGCGCCCGCGCATGCGGCGCCCGCGCAGGCCGCGCCAGCGCCGGCCGCCACGGCGCAGGTACCGGCCGCGCAGGTACCCGCGACGCCACATGGACAGCAGGACGGGACGGCGAACATCAACGGTACGGGAAGCCCGGCCGGCACGTTCGGTCTAGGCGGCGTGGCCAACCTGAACGGGCAGGCCAGCCAGGGCGGGTCAGACGGCCAGGGCCGATCGGCCAGCCAGGGCAGGTCGCCCAGCCAGGGCAGGTCGCCCAGCCAGAGCACGTCGCCCAGCCAGAGCACGTCGCCCAGCCAGAGCACGTCGCCCAGCCAGGGCAGGCCGGCCAGCCGCGCCAGCGCCGCCGAGTACGGCGGCGCAACGATCCCCGGCATCGTTAATACCCACGAATCCAGGCCGGCCAGCTCGGTGCCGGCCGCGACGGCACCGCATACCCGGGCCCCGCATTCCGGCCGCCCGGCGGCGCGGGTCGCTCCGCGCCCGGCCAGGACCAGCCCGGCCAGGACGAGCCCGGCTAGGACGAGCCCGGCCAGGGCCAGCCGGTACGCGCCGAAGATCCCGCAGGCCGTCACGGCCGCGTTCGTGACGACGGCCAAGGAGCCGCTGAGCCGGGCCGAGCCGCTGTACGACGACGTGGCCAGCCGCACCGGCATCCGCTGGGAGCTGCTCGCCGCGTGCGACTGGATGCAATGCCAGGCCAAGCCCCGCTACTCCCCCGTCTACGGCGAGAAGCTTGGCACGGTTAACGCGGGCGGAACCGTCTACCGCACCAAGTCCGAGGCACTCGGCCAGTGCGCGAGCGAACTGATCGAGCTGGCGATGGCGGTCTACTGGATCGACATCACGGCCCGGCGGCCGCTGTCGGTCCGCGACCTGGCCAAGGTGTTCGCGGCGTTCCGCTGGGGAGGCCTGCTCAAGCTGCACGGCGTATCAGCCATGGAGTTCCCCTACTCGGTGGCCGGACTGACCGATCAGCACGTCAAGATGCGCTGGCCCGACATCAAGGAACCGAACGCGCCGGACAAGCCGGGCACGCGGTTCCGGATGGCGTTCGGGGCGGTCCCGGCCGTGCTGTGCCTCGGCTACCCGGCCACCACTTAGCTCCCCATGACCAGCGAATTAGGAGGCAGGCCAGATGCTGCGCTTGCTGATTTTCCTCGTGGGCATGCTGTCCACCCGCCGTCCGGGGACGGTCTCATGGCGCCCGGCCCGGGACCAGGACGATCCCGACGAGGACGCCACCTGGTTTCTCCCGCCCCGGCCGGACCTGCCGCTACGGCCGACCCGCGAACGGCCGACCATGCCGTTCCGGCCGGAGCGGGTGCGGCGGCGGCCGCGCATCCCGCGCAAGCTCAAGTGGGCCGCGCTCCTGATACTGGCGGGCCTGATCTTCCGCAAGGCGATCGCCTGGGCGGCGGTGACCGCCCTCGGCGCGACCCTGCACCTGGTCGGGATCAACATGCACCTGCCGCATGTCAGCCTCGCCTGGCCGTGGCAGTCGGTCAGCGCCGGAACCACCACCGATACCGACGTCGGCCCCTGGGTGCTGCAGAAGATTCAGGGGATCTCGCGGCCCGCCCTCGGCACCGAGAACTTCAACTTCACCTTCACGCACAAGGTTTCCAAGAGCATCGGCATCTGGCCCTGCTGGTACTCGGCCACCTTCGCCACGGTCGGGCACGCGTCGGCCACCGTGGACCTCAACCCGGGCCCGACCTGGTGGAAGCCTGCGACGGGCCACTACCGGCTGCAGGTCCTGAGCCGTCCGGCGGACGGCACGCCCGGCCGGGTCAGCGTCGCGATCGTCCTGCCGCGGCCGCAACTGCCGCAATCCGTGCACAACGTCACAGTGGATGACACGATGTCGCGCCCTATCGACGTGCAGCACAGCTGGACCTATCCCGGGCTCGGCTGCGGAGCCCTGATCCGGCCGCAGTTCTCTGAATCGGTTCTCTACGGCCAGGCGCAAAACCTTGCATTCACGCAGGTCAGGCATAATCCGAAGGTAACGGGCCCGCTGATCAGCGCGGCCGAGGCGCAGGCGACCCGGATGATAGAGAACAACTTCATCCAGCCGACGGTCAACGCGCTCGGATACACCCTGGCCGATTTCGCCATCCACTGGTCAGCGGGACCGTGAGGGTGACGGCCTGGGCCGGAGAGGGAGGTCCTCCGGCCAGGGCCTTCAGACCGAGAGGTCGTTCTCGATGCGCTTGAGATTGTGCCGGGCCAGCGCCAGGTTGGCCTTCTGCCGTTCGAGGACCAGGTACATGAACGGGCCCTGCTCGTCACGGGAGTTCTTGAGCAGGCGGATCAGGTGGTACTGCTTGCCCAGGGTGATGAGGATGTCCTCGATGCTGTCATCGAGCCGGAGCGATTCCATTGTCCGCATCTTCGCCCGGATGACCTCGGTGTTGCCGGCCGCGGCTACGTCGAGGTCAAGGTACTTGCCGCCACCGAGGGCGCCCAGGGACATGCCGCTGTCCCAGTCGACGAGACAAACGCCAATGGCGCCGTCAATGGTGGGTAAACCGGGAGGTCTGGCTCATGCGGCGAAGCTCGCACAGAAGGTGCGGATTTCCCGGCGCGCCATAGCCAGGTTCACCCGGTCGCGGTCGAGAATCACCAGCAGCAAGATCTGCGGCTCCGGACTGACCATGCGTATCACGTAGAGCTGGCGGCGAAACGTCACCATCACGTCCTCGAGGCCGTCCACCGGAAGCTCGCCCGTCAGTTGCGAGAGCACATTGGCTATGTCCGCCGCCCCGGCTGCCGCCGTCGGCAGGCTGATGTCGTTCTGGTCCTTCCGCGAGGCCAGAACCATGCCGGTCGAGGCGTCGACCAGGCAGGCAAGCATGAAGCCCTCGATGTCCGACACGGGGTCGAGCAGCGCTTCGGCCTCATCGAGAATCACAGATGCTTTCTCCCTCGCGGCGGACAGGCCTCGGGTACGCAGCCATCGTAAGACAAGAATTAGCTAAGCCGGCGGCATAGTGACGAATAACGAGCTAACAACCATTCTGAGCGATTAGTCGTCTATCTGTGCTCTTATAGCGCCCTTTTAGCGGCTCGCCAGGCGAGCCAGCTCCGGAACGAAGTACTGGCCATTCACTGTGCCCAGGCCG
Source organism: Streptosporangiaceae bacterium (assembly GCA_036758545.1). Classification (GTDB taxonomy): domain Bacteria; phylum Actinomycetota; class Actinomycetes; order Streptosporangiales; family Streptosporangiaceae; genus Palsa-504. The sequence continues at coordinate 3,947 of DAIOWL010000556.1, forward strand.
GCCGCCAGGTTGTATCCGGCCCGGGCGCCGAAGCCGCGCACGGTGTGCGAACGGCCGCCCTGGCGGAACGACACCGTGGTGTTCCCCGACCGAACGCTCACGATGCCCCGGGAGTGCTCGGAAGCCATCTTGTACAGCGCCGGGTTGATCAGGCCGAGCGGGTGCCCTGCCACCTGGTCCGCTAGCGCCACGATCCCGGCGAACATGGGCGCGGCCTCGCTGGTGCCGCACAGCGCGTACCAGCCGACTGGCTGGCCGCCGAAGCTCTGGTATACGTTGACCGCGCCGGTGCAGGCGGCGCTCATGGAGATGTCGGGCACGCCGCGGTGGCTGCCCACCACGCTCCGGACGCCGTTCTGGTACGAGGGCCGCCCGAAGACGACCGACTTGCCGCCGCCGGCGGCCAGCGGGTTCGGCCCGTTATCGCCGTTGACCAGCTGGTTCGCCGTCCGGCTGTAGGTGTCGTTCCATACCGTGTCGGCGGAGTTGCGGTTGCCGCTGGCATCCAGGCTGAGGCGGGTACCGCCAACCGCGGTCACCAGCGGGTCGCTGGCCGGCCAGGACGTCACCCGATGGGTGTAGTAGCTCTGCTGGTTCGAAGCGAAGCCGGTCGCGCCACTGTCACCCGAGCCGGCCAGCACCGTGACGTGGCCGGAGTACGCAGCCTGGTAGACGCCGCGCAGCGACCTGATGGCGGCGGAACCGATGGCCTGCTCCGTGGCCACGAAGCTCTGGCTGATCACGCCGCCGAGGTGGTGCCTGATCACGTACTTCTCGGCCGTGACGATCTGGTCCATGCTGACGGTGCCGGTCTTCCCGCCGCCCGGCGTCTCGACCAGCAGGATCCGCGCGCCGGGCGCGATCGTGTGCGCGTACTCGACGTCGAGCGTGGTCTCGCTGGCCCAGCCGACCATGTTGGCGTTGTTCGGGTTGAAGGCGGGGACCTTGCCCGCGGGCCTGATGATCCGCAGCGATGGCGGGTTGGGCACGCCCTCGACGTGATCGAAGGTGCGCAGGTCGCGGCCGATGGTCGGCGAGCCGTACGGGTCGATGACGACGATCGTCGCGCCCTTGCCGGTGATCCCGCGGGAGTAGAGCGTACGCAGGTTGTACGCGCGCTGGATCTGCGCCGGGTCGTAGCAGGCGATCCCGATCGCCTGCTTGCACTCGGCGGTGGTCGACGGGCGTGTCCGGGGTTCCCGCTGCTGGTGTTGTATCCCGGGGGTGATGGTCATGGTGGGAGCGGCCG
>DAIOWL010000557.1:0-2247 GCA_036758545.1 Streptosporangiaceae bacterium
CCTTGACGCCGTCCCGCTCGACGAAGCCCTCGGTGTCCGGATATCTCGCCCGCATAGCCCCCTCCTCGTCCGCTGTACCTGTTCTAACGAGGCCCGTTGCAGCCGGGTTGCAACGCCGTTGCAACCCCTCGGCGCAGTCTGGGCCGTGATGGCATACCGAACACCAAGGGGAGTTTCATCATGGCTATCGACAGCGACAAGCTCAACGAGTTCCTAGGCAAGTTCGTCGGGGACCTGGGCGCGACGATGGCGGCGGGCAGCGTGGTCATCGGCCACAACCTCGGCCTGTACAAGACCTTGGCGGCCGCGCCGGCGACTGCCGAGGAACTGGCCGCGGCGACCCAGACGAACCCGCGCTACGTCACCGAATGGCTGCGCGGCCAGGCCGCGAGCGGCTACGTCCAGTACGACGCCGCCGACCAGACCTACTCGATGACCGAGGAACAGGCCTTCGCGCTGACCAACCCGGACGGCGGCGTCTACATGCCAGGCGCGTTCGTGCTGGCGCTGGGAACGCTGAAAGCCGTACCGCGGATGACCCAGGCATTCCGGACCGGCGGCGGCCTGGGCTGGCACGAGCAGGACGCGGACGTGTTCATCGGCTGCGAGCAGTTCTTCCGGCCCGGCTACATCGCCAACCTCATCCCGTCCTGGATCCCGGCGCTCGACGGGGTGGAGGACAAGCTGCGGGCCGGCGCCACGGTGGCCGACATCGGCTGCGGGCTCGGCGCGTCCACCATCCTGCTCGCCCAGGAGTACCCGAACTCGCGGTTCACCGGTTCTGACTACCACGACGAGTCGATCGAGATGGCCCGCAAGCACGCCGGTGACCAGGGCGTCGCCGACCGGGTCGGCTTCGAGGTCGCCTCGGCGTCGACGTTCTCGGGGACCGGGTACGACCTGGCCGCCACCTTCGACTGCCTGCACGACATGGGCGACCCGCTGGCCGCGGCCCGGCACGTCCGCCAGGCGCTCAAGCCCGACGGCACCTGGCTCATCGTCGAGCCCGCCGCCGCCGACGACGTGGCGGGCAACATGAACCCGGTGGGGCGGGTCTACTACAGCGCCTCCACGCTGCTGTGCGTACCGAACGCGCTGTCCCAGTCCGGCGGTTACGCGCTCGGCGCGCAGGCCGGCGAGGCCGCCATCAGGCAGGTCATCACCGACGCCGGCTTCACCCGGTTCCGGCGCGCCGCCGAGACCCCGTTCAACCTCGTCTACGAAGTCCGTCCCTAGCAGCCCGGGCGCATCCCCTCTGGCCGCCCATCCGGCCCAGAGGGGATGCGCTGGACCTGGCGCCGGCCATCGGGGTACCCGACGTCGCCACCATGCCCTCGCCGCCACATCACCCTTCCCCACCGGGCCACTGAACGCCGGAAACCCGGACACGGCGCGCGACTGCTTGTAGCATCTCCTTCACCAAACGTAGCGAAGGGGGGTTTGCTGGCGTGGCGGAAATGACCGATGAGGCGCGCGTAGTCGCGTTTGACAGACTGTGGCCGGGCGAGATCGCCGACCGGAGCGGCGAGCTGCTGGACGTCGTGTTCGGCTGGGCCGATTTCGCCAGGCTACGGCGCCAGGTCGCCGCGCAGTGCGCGGACGCCGGGCTGACCGGGACACGGCTCGACGACTTCGTCCTGGCCGTGCACGAGATAGCGGCCAACGCGATCGTCCACGCCGGCGCCGGCGGGCGGCTGATCCTGCGGCGAGCGGCCACCGGACTGCGCTGCCTGGTCGCCGACACCATCCCGAAGACCGCGGTGAGCTGCCCGGCTCCGCGCAGCGGAGACACGGGCGAGATGCCGGCCACGGCGGCCGAGCCGGGCGAGCCGGGCGAGCCGATCGGCGCCGACTGCGGCCGCGGACTGTGGCTGGCGGCCACGCTCGCCGATGAGCTGAGCATCACCTCGGGACCGGACAGCACGATCGTGTCGCTGTACATGCGGCTCGAGTAGTTCTTGCCGTCAACCGTGAGTTGACGTCCGCACTTCGTCAACCTAGAGTTGACGCATGTCGCAACCACCCGTACGGCTCGATGAGCTGATCAGTTACATCAGGAACACCGAAGGCACGGCGCTTGACCAGGTATCGGCGGCCGTCCGGATTTCCGAGCATCTCGGCGAGCTAGCCGACCACCTGATCGGCCATTTTGTCGACCAGGCCCGCAAGACGGGCGCGTCGTGGACCGAGATCGGCCAGTCCATGGGCGTCACCAAGCAGGCCGCGCAGAAGCGGTTCGTGCCCAAG
>DAIOWL010000557.1:2347-5192 GCA_036758545.1 Streptosporangiaceae bacterium
GAGCTCACGCTGCGCGAGGCGCTGGCCCTCGGGCACAACTACATCGGTACCGAGCACATTCTGCTGGGCCTGCTCGAGGAGGAGGAGAGCCTGGGCGGGGGCACGCTGGCCGGCTTTGGCATCACCAAGGAGCGGACGCTGGCCTGGCTCGTCCCCGTGCTCGAGCAGATGGCGGCGGCCAAGGGCCACTGACGCTTGAGGGACGGGTCTCTGGAACGGCATGAACCCCCGGATCCAGTGCGTTTTTGCGCACTGAATGTCCGGTTTCATGGCGTCCGGCATCGGACCGCCTAGGCGACGGAGCGGGCGGCCTGCGGAAGGCGGCGGGCGGCCGGGTCGGTGAGCGCGGGCGGCTGCCATCCCGCGTCGGCCGGGTTGAGGTTCACCCCCGGCGGGACGATCTGGTCGATGCGGTCCAGCACGGCGTCGTCGAGGGTCACGCTGGCGCCCGCCAGCAGGTCGGTGAGCTGGTCCATGGTGCGCGGCCCGATGATCGCCGAGGTCACGCCCTGGTGGGCGGTGGCGAAGGCCAGCGCCAGATGGGTCAGCGAGCAGCCCGCGTCGGCGGCGACCTTGATGAGCTCCTCGACGGCGGCCAGTTTGGCCTGATTACCGGGCAACGACGGATCGAACCGGTGCGGCAGCCGCTGCGCGCGGCCGATGGTCATGTCGATGTCGGTGTCCTTGCGGTACCGGCCGGTCAGCCAGCCGCCGGCCAGCGGGCTCCAGACGATCACGCCCATCTCGTACCGCTGGCAGGTAGGCAGCACCGCCGCCTCGATGCCGCGGACGAGGATCGAGTAAGGCGGCTGCTCGGAGCGGAACCGCACGTGGCCACGCCGGTCCGCGACCCACTGCGCCTCGACGATGGATTCGGCCGGGAACGTGGACGAGCCGATCGCGCGGACCTTGCCGGCGTGGACGAGGTCCGACAGCGCGGACAGGGTCTCGTCGATGTCGGTGTCCGGGTCCGGCCGGTGCATCTGGTACAGGTCGATGTAGTCGGTCTGCAGGCGGCGCAGGCTGTTCTCCACCTCGCGGACAATCCAGCGGCGCGAGTTGCCCCTCATGTTCGGGTCCGTGCCCATCGCGCTGTGCGCCTTCGTGGCCAGCACGACGTCGTCCCGGCGACCGCGCAAGGCCTTGCCGACGATCTCCTCCGACTCCCCCGCCGAGTACACGTCGGCGGTGTCGACGAAGTTGATCCCGCCGTCCAGCGCGGCGTGGATGATCCGGATGCTGTCCTCGTGATCGGGGTTACCCCACGCGCCGAACATCATCGCGCCGAGGCAGTAGGGGCTCACCTTGATCCCGGTACCGCCGAGCGTCCGCATCCGCATGCCGTGCGCCTCCCTGATATCGCTGGTCTCGCTGGTTTTCGGCGGATTCGCCGGTGCCTGCCGCTACGCGTCATCCTAAGTACGGCGCTTCCCGGCCTCGAGGACGGCCCCCGCGACATGGCTCGCGTGAACGTCATTGTTGACTAGAGCAGGTATATGGTTGACCTAAGCAATCGACCACCATCTGGGGACGTCGTGAGTGAACTGAAAGTCGAGGAGCCGACCGCCGACGGCGCCGTGGTGGCCGCGGTGCGCGGGTTCAACCGCTTCTACACGAACGCGCTCGGGCTGCTGCGGGGTAAGTACCTGGACACGCCGTACTCGCTCACCGAGGCGCGGCTGCTATTCGAGCTGGCGCAGCGGGATACCAGCGAGGTCACGGACCTGCGCCGGACGGTGGACATCGACCCGGGTTACCTGAGCCGGATCCTGGCCAGGTTCGAATCAGGCGGCGTGATCGCCCGGCAGCGTTCGGCCGCGGACGGGCGCAGGCAGGTCATCCAGCTGACCGGCAGCGGCCGCGAGGTCGTCGCGGGCCTCGACGCCCGGTCGGCCGAGCAGGTCCACGCCATGCTGGCCGCCCTGTGCGATGACGACCGGCGCCGGCTGCTCGACGCGATGCGCGTGGTCACCGAGACCCTCACCGGGTCGCCGCAGCCGCGCGGCTACCTGCTCCGGGATCCGCGCCCCGGCGACATGGGCTGGGTAGTGCAGCGGAACGGGGCGCTGTACGCCGAGGAGTTCGGCTGGGACGCCTCGTACGAGGCGCTGGTGGCCAGGATCGTCGCGGACTACGTGGAGAAGCGCGACCCCGACGCCGAGGCGGCCTGGATCGCCGAGGTGGACGGCGTGCCGGCCGGCTGCGTGTTCTGCGTGCGTGAGGATGCCGCTACCGCGCGGCTCCGGCTGCTGCTGGTGGAGCCGTGGGCCAGGGGGCTGGGGATCGGCGGCCGTCTCGTGGACGAGGTGCTGCGTTTCGCGCGCCGGGCCGGCTATTCCCGGATCACCCTGTGGACCAACGACGTGCTGGCCGACGCCAGGCGCGTCTACCAGCGGGCCGGCTTCACGCTGGACGACGAGAGCCGGCGTCACAGTTTCGGGAAGGACCTGACCAGCCAGAACTGGTCGCGCGACCTGTAACGGCCGGGCGGGCTCGGCCGGGCCGGACAGCCGCGGCGGAGGCGCCGTGACGGCGGGGAGCTCCTCGGTTCGCTCGAACAGCAGGAGCACCGCGCCGGCCAGGAAGCACAGCGCGCCGATGAAGGTGCCGAGGTTGGTCACCGGGACGCTGAGCAACTCGGTCGTCCCCGGGATGACGTAGCTGGCCACGGCGGAGAACCCGAACGCGACCGACCCGGCCAGGTTCACCCCGGTGATCCACCAGGCCAGCGATCTCGGCCGCCAGGCCGTCCAGCCGTGGCACACCTCGAACCAGGCGAGGGCGCTGGCGACCAGGAAGCAGGCCGACCCGAAGACGTCGGGGCGCCAGACGTGGTGCCGCGCCT
>DAIOWL010000558.1:0-4341 GCA_036758545.1 Streptosporangiaceae bacterium
ACCTCGACGTGCTCCGCGACCTGCTGCTGCGGGTCTCCCGGCTGGCCGACGACCTGCCCGAGGTCACCGAGCTCGAGCTGGACCTGGACGGAGCGGCGGTGATCAGCGCCCGGGTCAAGGTGGAGCCCTCCCCGCCGCAGGACCCGTACCTGCGTAAGTTGCGTTAGGTTGCGTTAACCTTCCTTCCCTAGTCTGGGCCTATGACTGAGCCCGGGCCGCTGTCCCCATCCGAACTCGACGCCATCGACGCCTGGTGGCGCGCTGCCAACTACCTGTCGGTGGGGCAGATCTACCTGCTCGGCAACCCGCTGCTGGCCGAACCCCTTCGCCCGGAGCACGTCAAGCCGCGGCTGCTCGGCCACTGGGGCACCACGCCCGGCCTCAACCTGATCTACGCCCACCTCAACCGGGTCATACGGGACCAGGACCTGAACGCCATCTACATCTGCGGTCCCGGTCACGGCGGCCCCGGGATGGTGGCCAACACCTACCTGGAGGGCACCTACAGCGAGCTCTACCCCGGCATCACCCAGGACACGGCGGGGATGGGCCGGCTGTTCAAGCAGTTCTCCTTCCCCGGCGGCATCCCGTCGCACGCGGCCCCGGAGACGCCCGGCTCGATCCACGAGGGCGGCGAGCTCGGCTACTCGATGGTGCACGCCTACGGGGCGGCGTTCGACAACCCGGACCTGCTCGTGGCGTGCGTGATCGGCGACGGCGAGGCCGAGACGGGGCCGCTGGCCGGCAGCTGGCACTCGGACAAGTTCCTCAACCCGGCCAACGACGGCGCGGTGCTGCCGATCCTGCACCTGAACGGGTACAAGATCGCCAACCCCACCGTGCTGGCCAGGATCCCGCACGAGGAGCTGGAGTCGCTGCTGCGCGGCTACGGGTACGTCCCCTACACGGTCGAGGGCGACGACCCCAAGCTGGTGCACCAGCAGCTCGCCGCGACCATGGACCAGGTGATCGCCGAGATCCGCGCCATCCAGCACCGCGCCCGCGTCGACGGCGATCTGTCCCGGCCGGCCTGGCCGGTGATCGTGCTGCGCACCCCCAAGGGCTGGACCGGGCCCAAGGTGGTGGACGGCCTGCCGGTGGAGGGCACCTGGCGGGCGCACCAGGTCCCGCTCGCGGCGGCCCGGCAGAACCCGGAGCACCTGGCCCAGCTCGAGCAGTGGATGCGCTCCTACCACGCCGAGGAACTGTTCGACGCCGACGGCGCGCTGATCCCGCAACTGGCCGCGCTGGCCCCGGTCGGCGACCGGCGGATGGGCGCGAACCCGCACGCCAACGGGGGTCTGCTCCTGCGTGACCTGCGGCTGCCCGACTTCCGCGACTACGCCGTGGACGTGCCCGCGCCGGGCGCGACGACCTCGGAAGCCACCCGGGTGCTCGGCGCCTGGCTGCGCGACGTGATCAGGGACAACCCGTCGAACTTCCGGCTGTTCGGCCCGGACGAGACCGAATCCAACCGGCTGACCGACGTCTACGAGGCGACGGACAAGCAGTTCGAGGGCGTGATCGTGCCGGGGGACAACCACGTGGCGCCGGCCGGCCGGGTGGTCGAGGTGCTGTCCGAGCACATGTGCCAGGGGTGGCTGGAGGGCTACCTGCTGACCGGGCGGCACGGCCTGTTCAACTGCTACGAGGCGTTCATCCACATCATCGACTCGATGTTCAACCAGCACGCCAAGTGGCTGAAGGTCACCCGCCACCTTCCCTGGCGGCGCCCGGTCGCCTCGCTGAACTACCTGCTGTCCTCGCTGGTCTGGCGGCAGGACCACAACGGCTTCAGCCACCAGGACCCCGGCTTCATCGACCACGTGGTGAACAAGAAGGCCGAGGTCATCCGCGTCTACCTGCCGCCGGACACGAACACGCTGCTGGACGTGGCGGACCACTGCCTGCGCTCCCGGAACTACGTCAACGTGATCGTGGCCGGCAAGCAGCCCAACCCGACTTGGCTGTCCATGGACGACGCGATCGTCCACTGCACCCGCGGCGTCGGCATCTGGGAGTGGGCCTCGAACGACGCGCCCGGCGTACCCGACGTGGTGATGGCCTGCGCCGGCGACATCCCGACCCTGGAGGCGCTGGCCGCGGTGACCCTGATCCGCGAGCACCTGCCCGAGCTCAAGGTGCGTCTGGTGAACGTGGTGGACCTGATGCGGCTGGAGTCGGCGACCGAGCACCCGCACGGCATGTCCGACGCCGAGTTCGACGCCCTGTTCACCACCGATCAGCCGGTGATCTTCGCCTACCACGGCTACCCGTCGCTCATCCACCGGCTGACCTACCGCCGGCACGGGCACGACAACTTCCACGTCCGCGGCTACATAGAGGAGGGCACCACCACCACGCCCTTCGACATGGTCATGCTGAACAACCTGGACCGCTACCACCTGGTCATGGACGTGATCGACCGGGTGCCCGGCCTGTCCTCCTCGGCCGGCCACGTCCGCCAGCTCATGGTCGACAAGCGCATCGAGGCCCGCGCCTACACCCGCGAGCAGGGCGAGGACGCCCCCGAGGTGGCTAACTGGACATGGCCGTCCTGACCTCGTCGCACACGGCCGGAGGCCCGGCCTCGTCGAAGGCCCGCTGGGTGAGCACGACCACGGTCAGGTTCCGGTCCGGCACGTTGGCCCAGGCCGTGCCGGACCCGCCCTCCCAGGTGTAGCCCCAATCGGTCACCGACACGCCGTAGCCCCAGCCGCGGTCGCCCAGGAAGCTGAACCCGGGCCAGACCCTGGCTCGCTGCTCCGGGGTCAGCTGGTCCCTGGTCATCTCGGCGACCGTCCCTGGCTTCAGCACCTCGCCGCCGCCGCGCAGCAGCATCCGGCCGAACGCGACCAGGTCGGTCGCCGTGGACACCAGCCCCGCAGCCCCGTCGGGGAACCGCGGCGGCCGGGACCACTGCCCCTCCGGCGGGTCGCTGACCGCCAGCTTCCCGTTCACCTTCTCGTACGCGGTCGCGAGCCGGCTGGTGTCGCTGGCGTGAAAAGCCGTGTCGTCCATCCCCAGCGGCCCCAGCACGCGCTCCCGCATCACGTCCCCGAACGGAGCCCCGGCCGCCCGGGAGGCCAGCACCCCGAGCACCTGCGAGCCTGCCGAGTACAGCCAGCGCTCGCCGGGCTGGGCCAGCAGCGGCAGCTCGCCGAGCCGCGCCATAAAGGTGTCGGGTCCGGGGGTGGTATCCGGACTCGGAGGGCCGAACGCGCTTAGTTTCCGCTCCGCCACCGCGGTCACGATCGGCCATGGCTCGGGCGCCGTGAACATCGCGCCCTGCATGCCGAAGCCCCACGTGAACGTGAGGAGATCGCGTGTTGTCACGGCCCGTTCGGCCCTGATGGTGTCGGTGAGCGGTCCGTCCGGGCGGCGCAGCACCCGCCGGTCCGCCAGCTCCGGCAGCAGCCGGTCCACCGGTTCGTCCAGCCCGAGCAGGCCGTCCTCGGCCAGGCTCAGCACCACCGCCGCGGTGACCGGCTTGGTGATCGAGGCGATCCGGAACAGCGTGTCCGATCGCATCGGCGGCCCCCCGGCCGCCATCACCCCCGCCGTCGCTACGTGTGTCTCGTCGCCCCGGCCCACCGCCGCGACCACCCCCGGAGCGTCCCCCCGGGCCACGGCCGTCTCGACGATCTGCTCCAGCTTCTCCCCGTCTGTCATCTCCTCAGCCTACGATCGAGCGGTGACATTGAGCGGTTCTCCATGATCGGGGCCCAGGCCCTCGTCGCCAGCCTGACCGGCGCGGGTGTCGACGTGTGCTTCATGAACCCGGGCACGTCGGAGATGCACTTCGTCGGCGCGCTGGATTCGGTGCCCGAGATGCGCGGGGTCCTGGCGCTGTTCGAGGGCGTCGCCACCGGCGCCGCCGACGGGTACGCCCGGATCGCCGGCAAGCCCGCCGCCGTGCTCCTGCACCTCGGGCCGGGCCTGGCCAACGGCCTGGCCAACCTGCACAACGCGCGCCGGGCCCGGACCCCGGTCGTCGTCATCGTGGGCGCGCACGCCACCGGCCACGCCCGCTACGACGCGCCCCTGCAGTCCGACATCGAGGCACTGGCCCGAACGGTCTCCGGCTGGGTGCACACCAGCGGCACCTCTCGCGACCTAGCCCAGGACGCCATGCGCGCCGTAGCCGCGGCCCAGTCCGGCCAGATCGCCACCCTGATCCTCCCCGCCGACGTCTCCTGGAGCGAAGGCGCCACCCCCGCCCCGCCCCGCGCCCGCGTCCCCACCCTCAACCCAACATCAACGGTCGACTATGATCGACTGTTCTCGTCTCGCGTCATGCTCCTCCTCGGCGGGACGGCCCTGTCCGAGCGCGGCCTGCGG
>DAIOWL010000558.1:4351-5191 GCA_036758545.1 Streptosporangiaceae bacterium
CGCACCCACCCCCACCCAAGTCCCGACCCCCACCTCGGCCCAAGTCCCGACCCTCACCTCGGCCCCCACCACCTCAGCCCCGACCCCCACCTCGGCCCCCACTCCCACCCCCGCCTCGGCACGAGCGGTCGACTACGGTCGACTGCTCTCGTCTCGCGCCATGTTTTTTCTGGGCGGGACGGCCCTGTCCGAGCGCGGTCTGCGCGCGGCCAGCCGGATCGGCGCCGCGACCGGCGCGCGGCTGCTGGCCGAGACGTTCCCGGCCCGGATCGAGCGCGGCGCCGGGGTGCCGGGCGTGGACCGGCTGGCCTACCTGGCCGAGCAGGCCGAAGCCCAGCTGGCCGGCGTCGATAACCTCATCCTGGCCGGAGCCCGCTCGCCGGTGTCGTTCTTCGCCTACCCGGACACGGCCAGCGACCTGGTCCCGCCCGGCTGTACCGTCACCGTCCTGGCCGAACCCGACCAGGACACCGCGGCCGCCCTCGAAATGCTCGCGGACCAGGTCGCGGCCGGCACCAAGCCGGTCCTGGTCGAGGCCGCGCCGCCACCTCCGGCCGATCCGGGCCCGCTGAACGCGATCAGCCTGGCCAACACGATCGCCGCGTCGCTGCCTGAGCACGCCATCATCTCCGACGAGGCCAACACCTCGGGCTTCGCGCTGCCCATGGCCCTGGCCGCCGCGCCCCGGCATACTCTGCTCACGCTCACCGGCGGCGCGATCGGCCAGGGCATGCCCGCCGCGACCGGCGCGGCCATCGCCGCCCCGGACCGGCCGGTCCTGTCGCTGGAGGCCGACGGCAGCGCGCTCTACACGATCCAGGCGCTGTGGACCCAGGCGCG
>DAIOWL010000559.1:0-5170 GCA_036758545.1 Streptosporangiaceae bacterium
CAGCCGCAGTCGGGTTTCGATCCGCTGTTCGACCTGTCCCTGGTGCTGATGGCCTTCCTGGGTGGCCTCGGGACGATCTCCGGCCCGGTCATCGGCGCGCTCATCGTCGAACCCGGCCAGCTCTACCTGACGATCAGGTATACCAACGGCTATCTCAGCGAGATCCTGCTCGGCGCGCTGTTCCTGCTCATCGTTATCTTCGTGCCGCGGGGCATCGTCCCGACCGCCGGCGAGTGGCTCAGGCGGCTGCGGACCAGGGGCCGTCCCGCGGTGACGCCGGTCCAGACGTCGACCCGGGCGGAGACCAGAGCGTGACGGTGCTGCTGCGCACCGAGGACGTGCGCAAGGCCTACGGCGGCGTGCACGCGCTCGACACCTGCACGGTGGAGGTCGACGAGGGCTCGGTGGCCGGCCTGATCGGGCCGAACGGGTCGGGCAAGACCACGCTATTCAACGTCATCACCGGGTACGCCAAGGCCGACGCGGGGCACGTGTACCTGGCCGACAGGAAGATCACCAACGTCTCCCCGGACAAGGTCTTCGCCCTCGGGATCGGCCGGACCTTCCAGCTGACCAGGATCTTCGCCAGCCTCACCGTGCTGGAGAACATGCTCGTGGCGTCGCCGAACGGGCGTGCCGCGGCCCGCAGGCGCGCGATGGAGCAGCTGGACTTCGTCGGCATCGCCGGGCACCACGCCGAGCTGGCCGGCACGCTCTCCTACGGTCAGCGCAAGCTCCTCGAGCTCGCCTACGTGCTGGTGGCGGACCCTGCCGTCATCCTGCTCGACGAGCCGGCCGGCGGCGTCAACCTATCGCTGGTCAACCACATCGCCGACCGGATCCGCGAGCTGAACGCGGCGGGCAAGACGTTCCTGATCGTCGAGCACAACATGGAGTTCGTGATGGGCCTGTGCGACCGGGTCACGGTGCTCGACTCGGGCACCGTGGTGGCCAGCGGCCCGCCCGACATCATAAGGACCGACCGCCGGGTGCTCGACGCCTACCTCGGCGAGGACCTCGACCCCGCGGAGGACGAATGACGGAGGCCGGGGCGGGCACCCAGGCCCGTTCGGTACTAAAGGTCACGGACCTGGTGGCCGGGTACGGCGGTGGCGACGTCCTGCGCGGGGTGTCCCTGGAAGTTGCCGAGGGCGGCATCACCTGCGTAGTAGGGCCGAACGGGGCGGGGAAATCCACGCTCATGGCGTCGATCAGCGGCCTGCTGCGGCCGCGCCTGGGCTCGATCGAGCTCGACGGCCGGAACCTCGCCGGGATGTCGCCACGCCAGGTGCTGCGGCTCGGTGTGGTGCAGGTGACGCAGAACCACAGCCTGTTCCGCGACATGACGGTCCGGGAGAACATCGAGCTGGGCGGCTACATCCTCGGCGACCGGGCGCTGACCGCGCGCCGGGTGACCGCGGTGTTCGAGGCGTTCCCGGACATCGCCGGCTGGGCCGGGAAGAAGGCGGGCAGCCTGTCCGGCGGGCAGCAGCGGCTGGTGGAGTTCGCCCGCGCGCTGATGCTGGAGCCCAGGCTGCTGCTCCTGGACGAGCCGTCGATGGGGCTGGCGCCGAAGATCTTGCGAACCGTGTTCGCTGCGATCAGGCAGATGAACGGGGCCGGAACGACGATCCTGCTGGTCGAGCAGAACGCCCGGGCCGGGCTGCGGCTGTCCAGCCACGGCGTGGTGATGGAGAGCGGCCGGGTGCGGCTGTCCGGCAGCGGGCGCGAGGTGCTGGAGAACCCCGAGATCGGCGCGCTGTACCTGGGCGGGGCGGTCGGTGCTGGTTAGATATGGGCGGGTTAGTCGCGCTTGCGGGCCAGCGTCAGCCCGTCGCCGATGGGCACTATCACCAGGTCCACCCGGTCGTCGGCGGCGGCGTGGTCGTTGAAGTCCCTGACCGCGATCACCAGGGGATTGTCGTTGCCCGCGTCGATCACCCGGCCGTGCGAGAAGGTGTTGTCGACCATGATCAGCCCGCCCGGCCGGACCCGGGGAACGACCTCACGCCAGTAGCCGAGATAGCCGCCCTTGTCGGCGTCGATGAATGCCAGGTCGAACATCTCCTCGTCCGGCAGTGAGCGCAGTGTGTCGATGGCCGGCCCGAGCCGCAGCTCGATCCGGTCGGACAGCCCCGCCTTCTCCCAGTACTTCCTGGCCACCGAGGTCCACTCCTCGCTGATGTCGCAGCACAGCAGGTGCCCGCCGGCGGCCAGCCCGCGGGCGATGCAGATCGAGGAGTAGCCGGTGAAAGTGCCGATCTCGATAGCTGAGCGGGCCCCGGTCAGCTGGGTCAGTAGCGTCATGAGCGTGCCCTGCTCGGGCGCGATGGCCAGGCCCATCTCGGTCGGGAACAGCTCCACCGTCTCGTTCGCCAGCTCGCGCAGGACCGCGTCCGGCGGGCTGCTGTGCGCGGTGAGGTACGCGTTGAGGTGGAGGCTGATCTGCTCGGAACGCTGCGCCATGGGACCACGCTATAGGTACGGCCTGGGTGTCCGCGAGGTGGGAGCCCTATTATCTACTTTTCCGATCGGATACTAGGCCTCATCAGTGGTACGGCTTATGCGGAATGGGGGCGTCGTTGAGCTGCTGATCGATGTCAACGAGGATCGCGTCGCCGTCGATCCGGCAGGCGTAGACGGGCAACGGGGGCACCACGGGAATGCCGATCGACTCGCCGGTGGTCAGGTCGAACCGGGAGTTGTGCGACGCGCAGACCAGGGTGTCATCGTCCTGCACGGTGCCCTCGTGCAGCGGCTGCTGCTGGTGGGTGCAGGTGTTGTGGACCGCGCGGACGTCGTCGTCATCCAGGCGCACCAGGCAGATCGGCTCCCGCAGGCCCTCGACAAACAGGGTCTCGCCCGGCTCCAGGTCGTCGAGGTTGGCGACGATTTCAAAGGCCATGACTATTTCCTTCCGTTGGCGGCCCGGCGGGGGGCGGGCTGGTTACCACGCACCTCGATCCAGCCGTTGCGGACCCGGGTGCGTATCACGGGCTGCGGCTGATGTGACGGGCCGCGCCGGACGGAGCCGTCGGCCAGGCAGTACTGCGAACCGTGCAGCGGGCAGGTTACGGTCAGGCCCTCGACGGAGCCGCGACTGAGCAGGCCGGCCGCGTGGCTGCAGAGGTTGTCGAGCGCGTAGAGGGTTCCGTCGTGCCGGTACAGCAGGATCTGCCGTCCGTCGGCCTGCACGCCGGTGGGCACGTCGTCTGGCATTTCTTGTTCTTCGATCACCCGGACCCAGCGCCGCGGCCCGTCGGCCCCTGCCACCCGGCTGACCATCACGGCCTTGGCGAACACCAGGTGGCCGCCGAGGTAGGCGGCGGCGCCGGTGACGGTCAGGCCGGCCGCGCCCAGCCCCCGGGCCGTGCCCCGGTGACCAGTCAGCCGGGCCGCCAGCGACATGCCCTGCAGCCCGAGGGCGGCCGTGTTGAGCACCCCGTGGAACAGGCCGACCCTGCGGTCCTGGTCGTCGCTGACGGTCCAGTCGACCACGCCGGTGGCCGCGGTCGCGACCGCGGCCACGATGCCGGCCGCCGTGAACACGCCGGCCGGATCGAGTCCGGCCTCGGGGGACGGGTCGCCGTTGGTCAGGTCCAGGAGCATAGATCCGGCCCAGAACCCGATGGGCAGGTCGGACAGGGCTGGGTGCAGCGGGTGACCGAGCCATCGGCCGCCGTGCATCAGCTCGAGGACCGGGTTGCCCTGGTACCGTTCGCGCCACGGCGCGAGCACGGCGGTCAGCTGGTCGTTCAGCGTGCGGATCCAGTCCCAGCCGTCGACCTGCGTGACCACATCGTGATGCCAGTTCTCCAGCCGGGCCAGGGCCGACGCCGTACCGGAGAGCCCGGCGGACTGGGCGGCTGGCGCTGTGCCGTCGGCTTCTGCTGACATGAAGTCCCTCCCGGTGACATCAGCGCGTGCTCGATCCGGACACTGTTGTCGCGGAGCGTACCGCGACAAGCCCCTGTCCGCGCGTTCCATGCTGAGACACCTGGTCCGGCAGGGCCTGCCGTGGCCTGGCACCAGCTGTGCGCTGCCGGAGAGCGACCGGCGGCGGTCAGCGTCCGAATGCCGCGGGAAATTGTCTTCGCCGAAAGCAAGCCGTTCCGGCAAAACGATCTTTGCCGTACTCGTGGGTAATAGTGCGCGGTAACAAACGAGCCGCCCAGGAGGCAGAAAGATCAACTCGCCGCGTTCCGCAGTTCTGAGACATAAGGCGAAATATGGGGAACAGGTGGTCTATGCTAGAGCGCGTCCGGGGGGTGATGAGGCGGAACCTACCCGCAGTCACCTCGGGGGCGTACGGGGAGTATTCATGTAACTACGCAGTTGTGTGAATACTGAGACGAATATTCCCATTGGGGTGGCAGGTGCATCCCGGTGCGGACACTATTGCTTCGGACGGTCCGGGGCCGCCGCGCAATTCCGCGGGGGTGGGCCGTCATTGCATTGACCACGGCGACGGCCCTTCCTGGTCGCAACGGGAGGGCCGTCTTCGCGTCAGGCTCTTCAAGGAGGAGAAGCCTTAGATGACAGCATCGTTCGATTGGGGTGCCCCCGGCGACCCGGGTGAAGCATGATTCCGACGGACCACCGGGCGTCGCCGGAGGCATGCGACGCGGATAACCAGTGCCTGCACGTGCCGTGTTTCCAGGTTCGGCTGGACGGTACACGGCCGCGGCAGGCTCACCAACGGACCAACGCCTGCGCTTATCACGTCGCCGACGTCATCGAGGCGCTGCGCCGATGGGCCGCCGAGCACGGGGTGGTTGACGGGGCGCTGACCATCCTGGCCATCGAGCCTGCGGCGGGCGGGCGCCAGCCCACCGGGGAAGACCATCCTGATCTGCGCGGATTCGCGTTCAGCACGATCCCGCTGGATTCCGGGCCGCAGCGCGACCGGTGATTCGCGCCCGCTGAACTAGCAGCCCAAGATCGACCCGCTGAGGACGCGGTGAAACCGGGATTCCACCGCGTCAGAACGCGCTGGATCCGGGGTTTCATGCCGTTCCAGCTGGCCCGGCGCGCCCGAACCGTGGTGCTGATGGTGTCGGCGTGGCCTGAGTCCGGTTTCCGGTAAGAGCCGCCCGCGCTGAGTCCAGGCATGAGGCCCGGGCTCAGTCCAGGCGTGAGGCCCGGTGCCGCAGGGCCCGGGCGAACTCGG
>DAIOWL010000560.1:0-2130 GCA_036758545.1 Streptosporangiaceae bacterium
CACCCGTTCCGTGCCGCGGTGGAAGCCCGCGACATCGACGCCGCCCTGGCGCTGCTCGCCGAGGACGTCGTCTTCCGCAGCCCGGTCGTGTTCGCCCCGTACCAGGGACGCGAGGCCGTCGCGCCGATCCTGCGTGCCTTCTCGCGGGTCGCGGAGGACTTCCGCTACGTGCGCGAGATCGGCTCGCCCGGCGCGCCCGACCACGTGCTGCTCTTCCAGGCGCGGGTGGGAGGCCGGGAACTAGAGGGCAGCGACTTCCTGCACACCGGGGCCGACGGCCTGATCGACGAGCTCATCGTGATGATCCGCCCGCTCAGCGCGGCGCTCGCCCTGGCGGAGGCCATGAAGGCCCAGCTCGAAACCCAGGTGCGGCGGCCGGGAGGCGGCTGATACCGTGACCGGCATGCAGCGTGCTGGCATGACGACGACGCCGGAGCCGTTCCCGGCGCGCTGATTGCTGGCTCGATACGAAAGCCCCGGGGCGAGTGGCCCGGGGCTTCGTCTTTCCCGTGGTCGCCCGCCCGGTTACCTGGCCCGGGAGGCCGCTATGGACGATCACCGCAAGCTCGGCCGCGAGCTCGGGCTGTTTGACACCGACCCGCTGATCGGCGCCGGGCTGCCCTTCTGGCTGCCCGCGGGCGCCGCGGTCCGGCACGCGCTGGAGGAGTACCTGCGCGAGCTGGAGCGGCGGGCCGGGTACAGCCACGTCTACTCGCCGGTGCTAGGCAAGCGCGAGCTGTACGAGATATCGGGACACTGGTCGCACTACCGCGACGGCATGTACCCGCCGATGGATGCGGGTGGCGAGCAGGTCGTGCTGCGGCCCAGCCTGTGCCCGCACCACGCGCTGCTCTACCGGTCCCGCGGGCGGAGCTACCGCGAGCTGCCGCTCCGGCTGGCCGAGCTGGGCGGCCAGTACCGGACCGAGCTGTCCGGGGTGCTCGGCGGGCTGACCAGGGTGCGGGCGATGCAGCTGAACGACGCGCACATCTTCTGCACCCCGGACCAGGCCGCGGCCGAGGCCCGCGCGGCGCTGGCGATGATCCGGCAGGCCTACGCCGCGCTCGGCATCGAGCCGGCCCGGTACCGGCTGTCGCTGCCCAGCCCGGGCACCGCGAGCAAATACGTGGGCGACCCGCGGATCTGGGACCAGGCCGCCGCCTTGCTGGCCGGGATACTCGACGACTCGGGCCTGCCCTGGGAGGCGGGCGAGGGCGAGGCGGCGTTCTACGGGCCGAAGATCGACGTGCAGGTGGCCGACGCCGCCGAGCGGGAGGCGACCCTGTCCACCGTCCAGGTCGACTTCTACCAGCCGGACCGGTTCGGCCTGCAGTACACCGGCGCGGACGGGGACAGGCACCGCCCGGTCATGGTGCACCGCAGCATCGTGGGCAGCATGGAGCGGGCGGTCGCGCACCTGATCGAACGGCACGGCGGCGCCTTTCCCGACTGGCTGGCGCCGGAACAGCTCGTGGTGCTGCCGGTAACCGATGCGCAGGCCGCGGCGGCGGCCTCGGTCTGCGGGCACGCCATGGGGCTCGGGTTGCGCGCCCGGGTCGCCGGACCGGACTCGGGCACCCTGAACCGCCGGATCCGGTCGTCACGGCTGGTCCCGTACCAGGCGGTCATCGGCGAGCGGGAAGTCGGCGCCGGCCAGGTCGCGGTCAGGCTGCGGGACGGACGGCGACTCCCGTCCCTGCCCGCGGCCGCGGCGCTGGCCGGCATCGCGGCCCACGTCGCCGCGCACCGTATCGACTTGTGGGATGCCGCCTGACTCAGCGGGCCGCGGCCTCGGCCGGGCTGATCCTGGCGTTGACGGTGCAGATCGCGACGACCGCGCCCGCCGCGAAGAGCACCGCGCCGGCCAGGAGCCCGGCCACGTAGCCGTCGGTGAGCGCCGCCGCCACCGGGTGGCCCTCCAGGCGGTTCCTGGTCACCATCGAGGCGATGGCGGCCAGCGCGCCCAGGCCGAGCGCGCTGCCCACCTGCACGCTGGTGTTGAGCAGGCCGGCGGCAACGCCGCTGTCGCGCGGGGCCACCTCCCGCATGCCGGTCACGGTGCAGCCGACGAAGGTCAGCCCGGTGCCGGTCCCGCCGGCCAGCATGGCCGGGAGCATCACCGCGAAGTAG
>DAIOWL010000560.1:2230-5169 GCA_036758545.1 Streptosporangiaceae bacterium
CGCTCGATCAGGCCGAACGCGGCCAGCAGCACGGCCCCGGCCGCGAACGAGACGAGGGTCCCCGGGTCGTTCCAGCCGTTGGTGCTGCCGCGGGTGAGGGCGAAGATGACCGAGCCGACGCCCAGGGTCGCGGTGATCGCGCCCGGCACGTCGAGGGTTCCCCGCTCGGTGTCCCCCGGGACGAGCACGCCGGTGCCGATCAGCACCAGGACCGCGATGGGGGCGTTGATGAACAGCACCCAGCGCCAGCTCAGGTACTCGGTCAGCGCGCCGCCGAGCAGCAGGCCGACCACCGAGCCGAGCCCGCCCATCGCGCCGTAGACGCCGAGCGCCCTGGTCCGGGCCGGCCCGGCCGGGAACGTGGTGGCCAGCAGGGACAACGCGCAGGGCGCGGCTATGGCTGCGCCGCACCCCTGGACGACACGGGAGGCGATCAGCGCCGGCCCGTTCGGTGCGAACCCGCCCGCCAGCGAGGCCAGGGTGAACACGACGATCCCGAGACGGAACACCTTCAGGCGGCCGAACAGGTCGCCGGCCCGGCCGCCGGCCAGCATCAGGCCGCCGAAGGCGAGCGCATAGAAGCTGATCACCCAGTTCAGGTGGGAGGCGGCCAGGTGCAGCGAGCGCTGCATGCTGGGCAGGGCGACGTTCACGATGGTGTCGTCCAGCACCAGCATCAGCTCCGCGGTCGCGATGACCAGCAGGGCCAGGCCGAGCCTGCGCTGTACGGGGGGCGGGGCCTGGGAGGTGAGCCCGGTCCGGTTCTGAACGGACACGGCCCTCACGCCCTATCCGGAAGCGCGGCGTTCCAGACATCGAGGCCGGCGTACCGTGGCCCCCACTCCTCGCGGAAGGCAGCGAGCAGCGGTGGCGGGAACTTGCCGAGGATCGCGTCCAGCATCTGCGGGCTCGCCCCGTTGAGCAGCCAGGGCATGTACAGCGACGCGTCACCGCGGATCCGTTCGGTATGGACCTGGGCGAAGTGCTGCCACTGCTGCTCCGTCAGGGACGCGTCGATCAGCGGCAGCCCGTCGGTCTCCTCGTGGGCCAGGTGCGCGGTCAGCTTGGTGGCGAGCTCGTCGACGATGTCGCCGAACCGCTGGTAGCCATAGTCCGGGTCGGCCGCGGCCGCGTCGATGGCGGTCAGCAGGGGTTCGATGACGGCGTGCTCGGCCTCCAGCGCGTCGGCCAGGGCCATCCGGTCCGGCTGCCCGGCCACGTTCGTGCGCAGGGCCGGCCACAGCGTGTCGTCCTCGGACTGGTGGTGGACGAGCAGGAACTTCTTGAAGAGCTCCCATCCGAGGGCGGCCCGCAGCAGCTGGCCCGGGTGGTCGCCGGTTCGCCTCCCGATGCGTGCGACCTGCACGAGTTCCCGCCGGAGCGCGTCGTGCATCGCGAACATCATGCTCATGTCGAGCTGGTATTCCATGATCTCTCCTCGATCGGCATCTCCCTTTATTTTGAAACTCAGTCTTATTTAATGTCAAGTTTTAAAAGCTACTCAGTCCGTTTAGATTCTTGGTGTCGTTCTCGGGTAGGATGCCGGGCGTGATCACTCCTGCCGCAGACCGGTCCCTGCCGCTGCGCGAGCGCAAGAAGCTGCGGACCCGCCGCGCGCTGGCCGACGCGGCGCTGCGGCTGTTCGCCGAGAACGGCTTCGGCCACACCACGCTGGAGGACCTGGCCGCGGAGGCGGAGGTCTCGAAGAGCACGTTCTTCCGCTTCTTCCCGGCCAAGGAGGCCGCGGCGATCGAGGCCGAGGCCGAGCTCTGGACGGCCTACCTGACCGCGCTGGCCGGCCGTGAGCTGTCCGGCGCCATCCTCGGCGAACTCCACCAGACGCTGGCCGCGGCCGCGGCCGGGCTCGATCCCGGCTGGGACGACCGGTTCCTCGCCACCCGCCGCCTGATCGCGGGCGAGCCGGCCCTGCTCGCCTACGTCGAGCACTACCGCACCGGGGTGGAACGCCAGGTGATCGATCACCTGGCGGGCAAGCTCGGCCTGGATCCGGAGGATCTCCGGCTGCAGGTCCTGGCCGAACTGGTCACGACCGCCTTTAGCGTGTCCGGCCGGCACTGGGTCAGGCATGGCGGGCAGGGTGGCCGCGGGGCGCTCCTCGACCGCCTCGACGGCGCGGTCAGGGCCATCCCGGCCAGCCTGGACCTGTCCGCGCGGGCCTGATTGCGGCTACGGGGTCAGGGCGTCGGCGTCGGTGATGATCTGCCGCAGAACGGCGGCGTGTGCGCTGAAGGCACGGCGCCCGGACGGGCTGAGCCGCAGGTGAGTGCGGCGGCTACGGCCGGCGCCGGTCTTGCGCACGGTCACGTAGCCGGCCTGTTCCAGGATGGAGATCTGCTTGGACAGGGCCGAGTCGCTCAGGCTCAGGCTGTCCCGCACGAAGGTGAAGTCGGCCCAGTCGGCCGCGGCCAGCAGGGCGACGATCGAGAGCCGCGTCGGCGCGTGGATCAGCTCGTCGAACCGCGGCTCGATGCCCTTCGGCGCATCGCTCATCAGCGGGCCGCCAGCAGCCGCCGCGCGGTCATCTGCTGCGCGACCGGTAGCCCCGCCGCGTACGCGCCGGCCATCAGCAGCCCGGCCAGCGTGCTGGGCAGCGGCGCGCCGGCCGCCCCCAGCGCCATCCGGGCCAGCACGTAGACCGCGGCCACCGTGAGCAGCAGCGCGGCCAGCGGCCAGTTGACCCGGAACGTACTGCGGGACCGGTGCAGCCGTACCCGCATCCGGGCCGCCAGCGGGATCTGCAGCAGCGACGCGCCGCAGCAGTACACCACGATGAGCGTGGCGGGATGCTGGCCGAAGTCCATCGCCACCGATATCCCCACCATCAGCGCCGCGGTGGCCGCCACGTACCACCAGGGCCATCGCCAGCTCGCGGCCTCCCGCACCGCCTGCGCCTGCCGCGCCTCGATGTCGGCCATACC